>CAYHFB010000046.1:0-13953 GCA_964355695.1 uncultured candidatus Brocadiaceae bacterium | reverse complement strand
GCTAGCCCCTCACAGCCACTATTTTGCCGTAACGAAGAGGAGTCTACGCAATCGGCTGTATCGCCTTGTTGGGCGAAATAAGACATCGGTCTACGTGGTTGACGAGTTACAACCTTATGCCCAGATGATGACGGCTTCTGCCTAAAATCCTCACAGATGGCATGAAGATTGTGATTGAATGTTCGTTCGTGGTCGTCTCTGATACGGCGAATTTCTTCAACAATAGTATCTTGCCACATGTCTTATTCCTCCATCAATTCCAGACTTCCCCAAGCCGTAAGATAACTCGGTATAGTCGTCTCAATATAGACTGATGATTTCATTTTTGATGCATCCTAAAAGATACCCACGCCTTTGGTCGCTTTAAAGAGCTATCACCCTTCCCGCACCATCTTCTGCCCACAGCACTCTAAAATCCCCGTTGTTTCAGCAACAACCCGTACTTTCTGTTTACACGCCTTGCACACGTAAGGCACACCGCCGTCGGGCGCGTGGTGGACGGTTGTCCAGGTTTCCATCATACCTTTGGGCGCAACGAGTTTCATATCCTCGCCGCAGCAAACCAGCACGCCATAGCCTTCTTCAATCACGGTGACTTTTTGTCTGCATATCTCGCAAAAATACGTTTGCCCTTTTCTTGCCATAGTTCACCCGATTTCTTTGTGAATTCTGACGGGCGTATACGCCCCGTCTTTCAGGAGATTCACCGGCTGCCATTCATAGTCTTCGGAAATAAACACCATCCATTCCGATACCTTGCCGGAAACCTTTGCCTTCAGTTTGATCTTGCTACGGGCGGATTCGATGATAACCACGTCCCCATTATTGATACCCATTGCCCGCGCATCATTCCTGCTTACCTCAACAAGACATTCCGGGGCAACCGACGTCAGTGCCTTGGTGTGCCTTGAAAAAGTCCCTTGATGGTTCAGGCTTGCGCCAGTGAGCAAGATGAAGGGGAAATCCTTACTCGCACTGATATTCAAAACGCCCGGCTCAATAACGCCAAACGTGTACGTCAATGGCTTGTTCTTCGTTAAGAAAAACGAGGTCCAATGGAATTCTTTTCTCTTCAGGCGATCATAAATAATCCCTGAGTAAACCGGGGAAACGCGTTCCAGTTCCACCATAACGTCCTTCGGGCTGGTGTAGGCGAACGCATGTCCCATCTTTTTTGCAATGTCAGATATGATTTGCCAATCAGGCCTGGCGTTTCCGACGGGCGGGATGGCCTTGTTCAGCCGTTGCACGAGCATTCCCATGTTGGTAAAGGTGCCTTCCTTTTCAGCGAAGGTGGCGGAAGGAAGGACGACGTTTGCCATCCGTGCGGTTTCCGTCAGAAAGGTATCCTGGACAACGATAAATCCCACCTTTTGCAAGGCATCATGGACTTTCTTGCCGTCGGGATGATTGACCACGGGATTTTCTCCCATGATATAAAGCGCCTTTAATTTGTCCTGAAGCGCAAGGTCAAAGACGTCCTGGCTATCCTTCTTGCACATGTCATCGGGTAATTTCACCCCCCAGACGTTTTCCACGGTTTCCCTGGAGGAAGCGTTCTCAATATCGGCATATCCCGGCAGATATCTAGGGACAACCCCCACGTCATTAACCCCCTGGGAATTGTTATGAGACCTTGAAAAGAATATTGAAATCCTGGCGCTATTTGCATCCGCGTTGTAGCCGGCGTTAATAAGCGCGCACAGATTCAGTAGCGCCTCTATGATATCCGCACCTCGTGGGTCTTCCTCCACATCCTTGCCGCAAACCAGGTAACTATTCCCGTTGTTCGTTAACATCGCTGCGGCCTGTTTTATCGAGTCCGCGGAAATACCCGTCAATTGCAAGGCATCATTCGGATCAAAGTTGTTTAACTGGTCACGCAATGCCGGAAAGTTGTTCGTGGACGCCTCCACCTTCTTCAAGTCCACAAGATTCCCATCAATAATGGCCTTCATGATGGCATTAACCAACGCCACCTGGCTCCCCAAGGCGTATCGGAAGCGGACGTCGCTCCTCGCCTGGCTTTGGAACTGGACGTTCCTCGCATTGGCAATGACGAGATTCGCACCTTTTAACCGAATCGCTTTTCTCGCCATGTTGCCGATCACCGGGTGCGCCTCTGTTATATCCGCCCCGAAAAAGAACAGTGTCGTTGCTGTTTCCATATCTTTGATTGATGCTGACGCAAATCCATGGATAACCGATTTGTAAATCAGCCCGTTAAGGAACGGCGATTTTATATTGCTCAGATTGTCAATATTATTGGTTTTTAATACGGTACGGCAGAATTTCTGGAAAAGGTAATTTTCTTCATTGGTGGATTTTTCCGAACCGATGCCGCCGATGGACGCCCCGCCGTGTTCGGCAATAATCTTTTTAAAATTTTCCGATATACAGGCAATTGCCTCGTCCCAGGAGACGGGGGTTAGTTCACTGCCTCTGCGCAGCAAAGGGGTGTTTATACGTTCGGAAGAGTGTATAAACTCGTAACCAAATCGTCCCTTTACGCACAGGTTTCCTTCGTTAATTCCGGTGTAGTCGTCGGACGTCACGCGCTTCACGGTATCCACTCCACCATCACGCCGCGGAGGGGAGGCCTTCGTATTTAACACAATCGTACACCCAACGCTGCAATACGGACATATCGTGGGGGTTTTCATGAATTCCCAGGAACGACCGCCGAAACCAAGCGTCCTGTCCTGCCATGCTCCCGTCGGGCAAACCGCCACACAGCCGCCGCAGAAGCTGCAATCCAGCGGTTTGTCAAATGCCGTACCGATAACCGTCTTGATGCCGCGATTCTGGAAGTCGATAGCCCCAAGACCCTCAATTTCTTTACACGTGCTGACGCATCTTCCGCATAGCACACAACGGTTCCTGTTCAATTCCAGGAGGGGATTGTCACGGATCACCGGGACATTCATCCTGGTGGTCTTAAATCTCCCCGGTGCCAAATTGAGATCGTATGAGATGTTTTGCAACCCGCACTCGCCCGATTTGTCGCAGGTAGGACAATCCAGCGGATGGTGCGCCAGCAAATATTCCATAACGGACTTTCGGTATCGGGTTATCTTCGGGGTGTTGACCTTTACTATCATTCCTTCCGAAACGGGGTGGGCGCAGGCAAAACGATGCCCCGTCCTTCTCTCCGTAACCTCCACCATGCAAAGCCGGCAGCCTCCAAACTGGGGCAGTTTCGGTTGATAGCACAGCCCCGGAATATGGATATTATTATCTATCGCCGCCTGAAATATGTTCGTTCCTTCGGGAACTGCAATGGGTTTATCTTCTATAATAAGATGTACTGTTTTCATTTGATCGCCATGAAATTACATTTTTCGTAGCAGAGATTACACTTAATACATTTCGCCTTATCGATAACGGCGGTTTCCTTCGAGCTGCCGCTGATTGCCTTAACCGGGCAGTGGCGGATACACGCCTGACACTTTACGCACTTTTCTGGAGTTACTTCAAATTTATGGAGCGCTGGACAGGTAGCGGTAGGACAAACCTTGTCGCGAATATGTGAGAGGTATTCGTCCTTAAAATACCGGAGTGTCGATTTTACCGGGTTTGGGGCCGATTGGCCGAGGCCGCAAAGCGACATCACCTTCATCTCGTCGCTCATTTGCTCCAACACTTCGATATCCTTCTCTTCGCCCTCGCCCATGGTGATACGGGTGAGAATCTCCAGCATAAGAGTCGTCCCGATCCGGCATGGCGGACATTTTCCGCAGGATTCGCTGGCGCAAAAGGTCATAAAGAACCGCGCCATATCCACCATACAAGTCGTTTCGTCAACAACCACAAAACTACCGGAACCCATCATAGCGCCTAAACCAAGCAGCGATTCGTAATCTATGGGGGTATCAAGCAGCGATTCAGGCAGACACCCGCCGGACGGGCCTCCAATTTGCACAGCCTTGAACTTTTTCTTTTTCGGAATGCCGCCGCCCATGTCGAACACGATCTGCCGTATCGTAGCGCCCATCGGCACTTCTATAAGTCCGGGGTTTTTTATCCTGCCCGTCAAAGAAAATATCTTCGTCCCCTTGCTCTTTTCCGTGCCGAGCTTCGAATACCATTCGGCGCCCCTGTTGATAATAATCGGCACGTTGCCGAACGTTTCCACGTTATTTAACACCGTTGGTTTATCCCACAACCCAGCCTCCACCGATTGGGGCGGTCTTGTGCGCGGCATACCCCGTTTTCCTTCGATAGAATATTGCAGCGCGGTCGATTCACCGCAGACAAAAGCGCCAGCGCCTTCCTTGACATAAATATTGAGGCAGTAGCCGCTGTTTAAAATATTTTCCCCTAAGAATCCGCGTTCATGCGCCTGCTCAATCGCTATGTGCAGCCGCTTTACGGCCAACGGGTACTCGGCGCGTATGTATATGTATCCGCTCGTGGCCGCTATCGCGTATCCCCCGATAATCATGCCTTCCAGCACCGCATGGGGGTCGCCTTCCATAAGGCTTCTATCCATAAAAGCGCCGGGATCACCTTCGTCCGCATTGCAGACGATAAACTTCTCGTCGGCGGAATATTTCGCGCCTGACGCCCACTTTTCACCCGTCGGAAACCCGCCACCGCCACGCCCTCTTAGGCCAGACTTCTTAATCTCCTGTATTACCTCTTCAGGTTTCATCGTTTTTAAGACTTTTTTGAGCGCCTCATATCCACCCCTATAAATATAGGCCTCTATGTCTTCCGGGTCTATTACGCCACAGTTGCCAAGCACAAGGCGGTACTGGCTGTCATAGAATTTGTGATAATCTTCCTTTGCCAGCCATTTTTCAATCGGGGTGTTTTTTACCAGATGCTCCTCAACAATCTCTGGGACCATCGCGGCAGTAACCTTCTCGTAGGTTAACGGTTGCGCCCCAGGTATCGTGATGTCAACAAGGACGTCTTTTGAACACAAACCCCTGCAACCCGTTTTAGCAGTCTTGCAAACACGCTTTCCCAGGGTGATACCCAGATTTAACCGTTTAATCTCTTCCTCAAATTTCTGGAAGACGAAATTGCCGCCCGCGGCAACCCCGCCGGTACCCAGGCAAACGGCGACAACGGAGTACGTTTTGCCCCCGGCGTTATCGACCTTGTGATGATTCTCTAAATGTATAGACGTATTATCCATTCTCTCATTTACCCAGCAGGCTGCTTGTAAGTATCCAAAACCTCTTCAAGTTTTTCAGGAGATATTTCGCCATGTACGTGGTCATCAATCGTCACCACCGGGGCAATTCCACAGGCGCCCAGGCAAGACACCTCCTCAAACGTAAACTCCCTGTCTTCCGTAGTTTCATTCACCTTAATCTTTAATTTCGACTCTATTTTATTTGAAAGGCGCTTTGCATTCTTCACGTGGCACGCCGTTCCACAACACACCTTAACCACATGCTTTCCGCGCGGTTTTAAATGGAACTGGGCATAAAAGGTCGCAACCCCCAGGATTTCACTTATGCTGATATTCAACCTTTCGGCAATCAGGTAAACGGCAGACTGCGGAAGGTACCCATATTTGTTCTGCACCTTCTGTAATACCGGAATTAGCGCCCCTCGCTTGCCCTTGTAGTTTTCCAGTATTATCTCAAGCTCTGAAAGGTCTACCTCATCGGTTTTGAAAGATTTTTCGTTTGTAGTTGTCATAATAAATTAGGCCTTCGGCAACTTATTTGTGTTCACACGTAAGGACACGGGCACCGTGTCCCTACAACAGCTTTGAAATTCCTGTACGTTAAATTAGGCCTTACGGCGACTTATTTGTGTTCACACGTAAAAGGACACGGGCACCGTGTCCCTACATTAAAATTCCTATACATTTAAAATTTTAATCTTTTGCCTTTAACTACGGGAATGGGGTCTCCATCGTTCAATTCAAGAACAAGCCACTCTTCCAAGACCTCCACAAGCTCTTTTCGACAAACCTCAACTGTTTTACCGTTAGCCCAAACACCCTCAAAACCAGGAATTTCGGCAAACCAGGTGCTATCCTCCAATTTTTTATACTCTGCTTTTTCCAACGCCCCTTGAATATATTCAACCAACATAGTTATACTTTCTCTATTTCAGTGGTGTCGGTTTGATTCCGCATCAAGCAGTCCATCATGTACCACTGATAAATACGCAGGTTGGGAAAACCCAACTTTTATCTGTAATTTATATGTAGGGCAAGGCTTTAGCCTTGCCGCTGTTTGAACGCGTGCCAAGGGTGGCAACCCTAAAGGGTCGCCCTACTGTTGCTTTGAATTTCCTGCTTACTTCAACATTCGTTATTCGATATTCCTTGTTCAATATTCGCTTTTAATTCTCAATAAAAGCACTTAGCGATCAATCTCCCCCAAAACAATATCCAAACTCCCTATGGTGGCGACAACGTCCGGCAGCAAACTCCCCTCTATCATCTTGGGCAGCGCTTCAAGGTTAACAAAAGACGGCGGACGTATTTTTACGCGATACGGACGATTAGAGCCATCGCTTACCACGTAAAACCCCAATTCGCCCTTCGGCGCTTCGATACAGGCATAGACCTCACCCTTCGGCGGCTGAATACCGTCCGTTATGAACTTAAAATGGCTGATCATGGACTCCATATTCGTTTCCACGTCCTCTTTGGAAGGTAAGGTCACGTTTGGTATTTTGGCAAGGAAATCCCCTTTAGGAAGAAGGTTTAGCGACTGGTGAACGATGCTGTTACTTTGGCGCATCTCTTCGATACGCACCCAGTACCGGTCGTAAACGTCCCCATTCTTACCCAAAGGAACGGCAAAATGGTATTTGTCGTAGCTTGAATAGGGTTCCGACTTCCTAATGTCCCAGTTTACCCCAGATCCCCTTAAGCTTGGCCCGCTCAGCCCGTAATCAATAGCGTCCCCGGCGGAAATAATACCTACGCCGACGGTACGCTTTTTCCATATCGGGTTATCCGTTAAAAGCGTTTCGTATTCTTGCAGTCGCGCCGGAAAATCAGCAACAAATTTCCTCGTGTCTTCAATAAACCCCGCAGGCAACTCCCTCGCTACGCCACCCACGCGCACGTAGGAAAGATTCATCCTCGAACCGGAAACAATCTCAAACAGGTCATAAATAGTCTCGCGTTCCCTGAAGCAGTAAAAGAACACGGTCATTGCGCCAATATCAAGTGCATGGGTAGCCAGCCACAACAAGTGAGAGGAAATCCTGGTAAGTTCACAGAAGAGAACCCTGATATGCTGCGCCCTTTCAGGCGCCTCAATGCCAAGTAATTTCTCCACGGCAAGGGCATAAGCTAAATTATTTGAAAATGGCGCGACATAGTCCAAACGGTCGGTAAGGGGTATCACCTGATGATAGGTTTTATACTCAGCAAGCTTTTCCACACCCCTGTGGAGAAATCCGATATGCGGGGTAGCCTTGACGATCACCTCTCCGTCGAGTTCCAACATCAACCTCAACACCCCGTGCGTGCTGGGATGCTGCGGCCCCATGTTAATGGACATTAATTGCGTAGCGGTAGTGGCCTTAGCAGTCACGGCTCATCCTTTCGGTAGACGCCCCGCAACGTAGCCGGTTGCCTGCCGGCAAGAGGATAATCCTTTCGCAAGGGGTGTCCTTCAAAATCGTCGGGGGTGAGTATCTTCCTTAAATCGGGATGTCCGTCGAACCGAACACCAAACATATCGAACGTCTCCCGCTCGTGCCAATCAGCCGTCTTCCACACCGTAGTCACCGTCGATACGCAGGGGTTATCTGAAGGAAGCCGCGTCTTAAGCCGTAACCGGTGGTTCTTAGGAATCGAATAGAGGTGGTAAACAACCTCGAAAACACCATCAGGTTCAACCCTGTCTACACCGCACAAATCAGATAGGAAATCAAAATCCAGCTCTTTGTTTTCCTTAAGAAACCGGGCAACCCCGACCACCGATTCCTTTTTCACCATTAACGTTAATTCATTACGAAATTCGCCGGAGCTGACAATCTCCTCTGGAAAATATTTTTTGACCAATGTTGTTATAGCTTCGTTATCCATAGATATAGTACGTCAACTCGCTAATCGTAAATACAGCGATGTAATTTCTTTCAAGAATTGTTTTAACAATTTTTGCAAAATGATAGCGCTAGCTCAAGTGTGGCCTAATAACGTTACCAAAAACAAAGACACGAATTACTTTATTCCTCTGCGTTCTCCGCAACCTCTGCGGTGAACTGCCGTCATTATAAATGCTCCGGCTATGCCCTTACCGATTCCTTCTCAATCTTTTTCTGTATCTCCATAATGGCATGGATAAGTGCTTCCGGACGCGGAGGACACCCCGGCAGGTAAACGTCCACCGGCAAAATCTCATCTATCCCCTGCACGACGCTGTAGGTGTTGAACACCCCGCCTGAGATAGCGCATGCGCCCATCGCAATCACCCATTTCGGCTCCGGCATCTGGTCATAAATCTTTTTGGCCACGGGCGCCATTTTATAAGTAAGGGTGCCGGCAACGATCATCAGATCCGATTGCCGCGGCGAGAACCGAAAGACCTCCGCCCCGAACCGCGCAAGGTCGAAACGAGGCGCAACCGACGCCATCATCTCAATAGCGCAACATGCCAAACCAAACGGCATAGGCCAGAGGGAAGATTTACGCGCCCAGTTTACCATGGCGTTTAGAGTGGTTGTAAGAACGGTATCACCCAGGTGGCTTTCTAATCCCATTCCAGCCCTCCCCGCTTCCAGATATAAAAGTAGCAAATAAATAAGATACCGATAAAAATTACCATCTCTATAAACCCAAACACCCTAAGCGACTTGAAGGCCACCGCCCAAGGGTAGAGGAAGATAACTTCGACGTCAAAAATAACAAACAACATTGCTATTAAGTAGAATTTTACGGAAAACCGCTCACGCGCTGAGCCAATCGGCTCTATGCCACACTCGTAAGGGCTAAGCTTCTCCACGCCGGGATTCTGCCTTCCCAGTACCGCAGAAAGAGCCACATTGGTAACCGCAAAACCTACAGCAACAATGAATAATATTAGTATAGGTAAATAATTTATCATAAGTAAGGCTTATTATAGAAGCATTTATAAAAAAGTCAAAAAGAATTATCACATAACTTCATTTTATTATCAGGGACTTCGACATATCTTTTGTAACAGTCCACCCACCTCAAAAGTACCAACACCCAGTCATGGTTTAGCGTGCCTTGAAGTATGGAATACCAAGTGGTTGAAAATACCGAACGAAAGATAACCGTTCAGCCCCCCCTTTTTGTTTTTTAAGCCATGCCCGGCTTCGGTTTCTTCTTCGTTTGATTCAGGCGCATTCTCAAGTTTCGCTCTTAACCAAGGCTCCCGGCTGCTTGGCGGACGAGAACTGTTTTGCAGGTTCTGATTAAGGCGATCTCTCGCGTCTTTCAGATTATCCAAAAGGCGTGATAATGTTTACGGTTTAACAATGAAAAACTGCTATAAATTTCGTGCTGAAATGGTTCAAAACGTCGTATACCTTATCCCATGGCTATCCACCGTAAACGTTATTGCCCCATCCTGATCCGTTCGTAGGACAATAATATGGCGCGATTGCAGGCTGTCGATCGTCTTGCTGGAAACGACGCCTTCGCCGGTATTAATGAAGGCATACGACGGCTGTACGGCATCCAGCAACAAAGGAATTTAATCCTTGCAGCCACTAATGATGGGTCAATAAATAATAAGGTTTGGCGTATTAATGGTTCTAACCTCCTAAAGTTAAGTATCGTGTCCCCGGAATTAGCCCCATAATCTTTTCAAATAAAATAATGTCCGTTGCAAAACACTATATAGGGCTGATAATAAGGAAAATAGTTGCAAACTTTTTCGTTTTGTGTTCTATTATTGAGTTACCTTAATAAAAAGGCAATATTATAACCTTCGATTTTGCTGACAGAGGAGGACATCCTGTGCAACAAGCTCGCCCCATAAAAACAAGCGCTGACAGTGTTAATGAACGTCCGGCAGACACCTCAAAGACGGTCATGGTGTCATAAGTACCGCCGATGGTCTGTAGACCGGTTTATACAGACGGTATAAACCGGAATGGTCAATTTAGTACCTTACAGATTCATAACTGCTATAAAAAACAAGTTATTTTGTTGTCATACCCGGAAATCCCGCTGTAGAAGCGGCGAGTAAGACATTTTACAACGTATGATTTTCTGTTGGGTTGTGGGCAAAGCCCACTTTGGTTAACAGGCTGTCATTGCTTAATGTGAAACAATTTACAACACGTGATAAGGAGGCACGGCAACTTCTTAATATATTCCAAGACAGTCTGTGTTTGCCGTTTTATATAGACAGTATAATCATTGTTATGACTTAGGAATATAATCATGCCGAAAAAAGTCTCAGACACTGAATTGATTTTTAGAGACCTTAAGGATATTGCAAAAGAAATTCAGGGTGAGCAGGATTCTCCACTTCGAATGAGAAGATTTTTTCGCCAGTATATTACATTGTCTCAACAGCTTACTGAAATAATGAGAAAAGAATTTAGCGACATTTGTGGAACTAATTGGGAAGCTAACTCATTTTCAGGATGGAATGCAGTGACAAATCTATTCAAATTGCTTCGCCGAACGGATTATCATTCTTATCCTGTAACGATTAGTGTTGAAGAAACCCAATATTTTAAAGAAGGGGATATTTTTGAAGACGGTGTGGGTTCAAACACATGGTGCCTCTGCGGTACATGGGATGTGGGAGATCCTTTTTCTGAACAAATACATGAGGGACTTCAGTTAATACCAGTAGACCAGAAGACGGGTAAATCAAGAAATATTTCTGTTGAGCCTATTCGTCGCAAATACGTCTTTAATCTCAAAGCGAGAAGCACTGATTTAGATAAAGCAATAAAAGAAACCGGTATAAATGATATTCATCAACTTGTTGAAAAATGCTTTGCTACACTTTCAGATTACTATGCCTACTATAATAGATGCTTAGAAGATAATAGGTCATAACAAAAGTATCCTGCGGGTGGCTTACAGCCGACGCTGATAATTGCCGTTAGGCCGTGAAACTCAGCGCGACAAGGACACCGAACGATGCCAGCACGATCAACTTTAATTCAGCGCGTTATATTTCAAATCCAACGGCGTTGGCACCTGATGCAAAGGTGGAGGAGTCTGCAAGCCTTGTGGATCGTTTATCTGGACGGCAACGAGAGGTTGATATAGTCGTTCGGCGAACGGTTGGTGGCAATGAGGTTGTAGTCTCGGTCGAATGTCGAGGTCAACGCCGTAAAGCCACTGTTGAATGGGTCGAACAGATGGAGGCAAAGCACTCTACGCTTCCAACCTCTAAGCTTGTCCTCTTCTCTATATCTGGCTTCACGCCAGCGGCGGCTGAAAAAGCGCTATCTCGTGGCATTGACACGTACTCGCTGAGCGCAGCCGCAGAGAACGATTGGAGTACCTTACTCGGAGAGAATACCAAATCGCCTCTCGTTATCTGGGCGCTACGAATCAAAGGTTGCTGGCTCGTCCTCCGAGGCGACGAACACAATCAGCATCCCGTGCATCCCAATACGGCAATTTTTAATGTTGACGGCACCGTCGAGGGAGAGATCCGACAAATCATCCATTCAACAATCGACAGCGAAGCCAATTTCACACAGGCAGCGATTGAGTTTGCATCTCGCTCAGAACAGCCGGAGTTCGTCGCCAACTTAGACAGAGAACCATCAATGTTTGTTCTCAGTGAATCTAGTCGATTGAGTGAGGTGGTCGTACTCCGTGTATTGCTCGAAGTCGTCCAATTGCCGGGCAGTTTTCGTCTTCACGAGGCACGCTATCGTGGTAGCCCTATAGCCTACGGGGAAGGAGCATCCCCAGCGGGACACTTGACACTCAGCCTAATTCAGCCGCGAGATGGAGAGGCCACCGGTGCGGTTTCGATTGTTGATCAATCTACCGGTGCTGTTAGCACAACTGGAGTTCGCTTTCCGTCAAAGGTAGGCAAACTCAGGTTTATATCCGGGTTAGTAAAGGTTCCGCATGGCTTGGCCTAACCCGAATTCAATCCAGACTTCGCTAAAGCACGGAGCCGGTTAATTCCACGTTGGGTTTGATAGAAGATGAGAAAAGGACGATATCTTGAAAAGTTAGTTGCATACCTTGAACGCCATTTTGCAGCTAACGACTCGGTGGCAGTGGAGTCACCCAAACGCTTGCGCGACAAGTCGACGGGACAGTTGCGCGAGCACGACGTTGTCCTGACAATCACATCTGGACATCATACTGTTCTTGTTGCGTGAAATTGTATTCATCCTAAATGACAAGAAGAAACCAAACAAGGCTAATGCAGCCGACACAAAAAAGCCGCGCGCCTGATTAGCGACGTTATGATTGATTAAAATAAAAGGATTAAGATGAAACTAAATAAAAACATTGTAAAATTATCTCAAATGAAAAATATTGTTAATGATGAATATGTCGATGCCTCTATAAAAGATCGAATAGAAATGGTTTGGGATATTACGCAAGAATTATGGGCAATTTCAACCAAAGGAAATATAAATGCTGAATCAAGATTACAAAGATATGTTACAAATCTTACAAAAGCATGATGTAGATTATATTTTGGTTGGCGCGTATGCGTTAGCTGCCCACGGCTATCCTCGAAGTACTCTGGATATCGACATTTGGGTTAAACCAGACAAGGACAATTCCGTAAAACTTTACAAGGCATTGGTAGAATTCGGCGCCCATCTTGATGATATTAATGAAGATACTTTTAAGGAAAAAGGAATTATATTCCAAATTGGTGTTGCACCGTGCCGGATTGACATTATAACAGAAATTTCCGGCGATATAAAATTTGAAGATGCTAAAAGACGCTCTATTAAAGCCACATTCGAAGGAATTTCCCCAAATATATTGTCCGTTGATGATTTAATTAGAAACAAGGAAGCAATAGGTAGACCAAAAGATATTGAAGATGCAAAAAGGCTAAAAAACAAATCATAACGAGGCAATGCAGCCGACCGTAAAAAGCGCGGCGGCTGATTTTTGCGTTATGCGATAAAAACAATTAAATAATCACCAATTTCTGGTAGAATGAAGTAATTGGTAAACATGAGAAGCTCCTGCTTAAGATTATTAGTGGGACATCGGATGCAAATATTCAATAAAGAAAAAATCTAACAAGCCGCTGGAGATTGTGGCCTAACAGCGAGTCTCCGTTCAAGCGACTGTTAAGCATAGACAGTTTATCTTATTCAAACATGGTTGCTACTTTTGTTGGGAACAACTCAGTTTTTTGTTAGATGAAAAAAACATTTAAAGTGTATAAACCAAGCAATTACCTATAAATATATGTTTGATATGAAGTGGATACAAGACAAAGTGAGAAAGGAAGAATATTATTTCTCTCGACACGGAGACAAGGAAAGGCAAAATGATAACCTTACAATATTAGAAGTTGAAGAAGCAATACTTAACGGTATGATATTAGAGCAATATTTGGATATGGGAAGAGGCGAAAGTTGTTTGGTAGTTGGTTTTACAAACATTGGTAAACCCATTCACGTCGTTTGTGGGAAAACAGATGATGAAGAGTTAGCAATTATAACGGTATATATTCCAACTCCACCAAAATTTAAGAATCCGTATGAAAGGGGTTAATACACTATGAAAGTTTGTCATTTTTGTGGAAATAAGAATTTAAGAAAAGCGCAGGTTCAATATACTTATAAACATCATGATAATTTTCTTATCGTTAATGATGTTCCCTGTGACCAATGTGAGTTTTGTGGTGAACAGTATTTCCAAGGAAGTGTATTAAAGCAAATTGAAAATGAATTTTTCTCTATTCATTCACGTGGGAAAAAGGTAAAAAAAGAATTAATTGTGCCGGTAGAACAATATAGTGAGATTAACTAACATCTAATACTATTTATACGCATTAATTCATCAATCTACCATACACAGAAGGGTAA
>CAYHFB010000045.1:0-13967 GCA_964355695.1 uncultured candidatus Brocadiaceae bacterium | reverse complement strand
AAATACGATCAGACCGATTTTATTAGTTTTTTCGATCCTTAACTTAACACCTATGAGGGATAAGGCGCTTCCTCTTGCTCCCAGGCTCCAGCCTGGGAATGCTCGTGTGCCGGAAGCTCTTGCTTCGTTTTTTTCAGAAGGTTTCTTTTTATGACTCAAAGCAGAGCTTTTGTTGCAATCCCGTTCCCAATCTGGAGCATGGGAACAAGGTGGGTTTTATAGGAGAATTTTGGCGTCTATTTCGTTTCAGAAAGTTCTATTCTTGGGAACAACAGCTTGCCTTTTCTGACTACCGTGCCTTCTTTAAACCCCCGATGGAGTTCCAGGCAGGGTGATTCCCTGTTTTCCAGGATGCCGAGTTGCCATTGGATTTCAACGGACGTCGTTGGCATAAACGGATAAATCAACACGGAGATATCCCTGATGGCCATCATCAGCGATCCCAGCACGGCTGCAAGCTGCGGCCTTGTTTCGTTTGTTTTAGCAAGAGACCACGGCTTTTTTTCTTCAATAAATTTGTTTGCGCTGCCTATGTACTCCCAGATAGCCTCAAGCGCCTTGCTGAACTGGAGGTTGCACATCTCGTGATCAACCCTTTCGCAGACCTTCCTGGCCGCCGCCCCAAGCGCCGCTTCCGCCTCAGCAACGGGCGGGATGACGCCGTCAAAATATTTTTCAATCATCGTCAGCGTGCGTTGCAGCAAATTGCCCAGATCGTTGCCCAGATCGGCATTTATTCTCTGTACCAGGGCGGTATAGGAAAAATTACCGTCCAGGCCGAAAGGCACTTCTCTGAGAAGAAAAAACCGGTAGGCATCGACGCCGTACTGTTGAATAATACTCGTCGGGTCTATTGCATTGCCGAGTGATTTCGATATCTTTTGCCCTTCAATCGTCCACCAGCCATGCGCAAATATTTTGTCAGGTAAGGCTATTTTTAAAGACATGAGTACGGCAGGCCAGATAACCCCGTGAAACCACAATATCTCCTTGCCTATGATGTGAACGCTTGCAGGCCAATGCCGCTCAAACCGCTGCATATCGTCGTCGTAGCCTAAAGCCGTTATGTAGTTCAGTAGCGCATCAATCCAAACGTAGATGGTATGTCCCGGATTCATAGGCACCTGAATGCCCCACTCTACTGCGGAACGGCTTACGCTGATATCGTCTATCTGTGATTTAATCCTCTGGAGCAGTTCATTTCTTCGGGATTCCGGTTGGATAAAATGGGGGTGTTTATCGTAGAACTCAAGCAGTGCGTCCCGGTATTTTGACAATTTGAAGAAATAGTTTTTTTCTCTGACCTTTTCAACGCCCCTTTTGCATTCCGGGCATTTTTTATCGTCAAGCTGTGACTCAATCCAGAAGCTTTCGCAAGGGACACAATACCAGCCCTCGTATTCCCCCAGATAGATGTCTCCGTTCTCAAAGATGCGCTGGAAGATTTTCTTCACGCGCAGGCAGTGCTGTTCATCAGTTGTTCGTATAAAATAGTCCTGGGAAACGTGGAGGGACGCCCATAACGTCTTAAACTTGGCCACCACCGTATCAGCAAACTGCGTCGGTGTACTCCCGGATGCCAATGCCGCCTTCTCGATTTTTTGCCCGTGTTCATCGGTGCCGGTCAGGAAGAACACGTCCCGTCCCTTTGCCCTCATATACCGGGCTAGCGCGTCGGCGGCGATCGTTGTGTAGGAATGTCCGATATGCGGGACGTCGTTGACGTAATAGATGGGCGTCGTCAGATAAAAAGATTGATTACTCACCGTCACAATCCTTTTCGCAGGTATGTTCACACGCAGAACCCTTTTGCCGCAACGGTTCCCGTACTTTATCTACAATCTCACTGACCGACACCGACTGCCGGACCCCATTTTCCGCCTCAAAAACCACGAGTTGTTGCAGCACGTCGTAATTAACTACCTCTCCCGTTCCTTTTGTCGTTTTGACAACGGAACCTTTTTTAGGCATCGTATTTTTCAGTTCCTCGTAGACCTTATCCTCGTAACGCAAGCAGCACATAAGGCGACCGCACCTGCCCGAAATCTTTGATGGGTCCAGGGTGGCCTTCTGGTTTTTTGCCATTTTCATCGTGACGGGTTCAAGGCTTTTGAGGTACGAACGGCAACACAATTCCCGTCCGCAGTGTTCGTAATCTGCCAAAAGCCTCGCCTCGTCCCGCACCCCGATCTGTTTCATCTCTATGCGGGCCTGATATTCCTTTGCCAGGTCTTTTACCAACTCTCTAAAGTCGATACGCCCGTTGGCCAGATAGTAAAAAATAATCTTTTTCGTTCCATACAGATGCTCAACGCTGGCCAACTTCATCAGAAGTTTATGCTCTTTTATCTTTTTTTGGCAAAATTTAAACTCTACCGGCACCATCTCATTGTCGATCTTCCCCAATTTTTCCTTATCGTCGGGGGTTGCCTTTCGCAAAACCTCCCCGAAATTCTCCCCGGGGAAATTATCGTCTATTTCTTTTACGTGCATGACAACCTCGCCAAATTCAATACCACGGTTAGAGCGAACGACAACCTGATCGCCTTTCTTCAGCGAATTGAAAGAGGCAATAAAATCGGCTGTATTTTTTAGCACACCGTATCGAACGGTTAAGATTTGTTTCATGAAGGTATATTTTCTGTTTTGATGTTGTTTCCGTCCAGCTTATAACGTAAATGGTGCCATGTTAACAATTATCTTATACCTTGTCAAGCACTCAGGTTGTTTATGGTTGTTTTTACGTAATGGGTTCAATGGATTACACTTGCCTTATTTGTTCACAATATGATATTATTCAAACCATTACTTTCCCGTCCGTCAATGGTATGCTGCGAATATTTTCCACGATCAACTAATTATCATGAAAAAAATACTTATTTGTTTTGGCTTGCTCCTTTCCGTAACTTTAGGAGGCACATCGAACGCGCAAGACGTATCCGAGAAGTTGAGTATGCTGGAAATCGTTATTGCCAACCTGGTTTCCAGGGTGGAAGCCCTTGAGAAGCGTATGAACTCACTGGAGAAAAACCCTTCCGGAGGTGTCTCGAAAACCATTAAAAAGGAAGTCCCCGGCGGTGAAACGCAACCCAAGCCTTCCCTTCCCGGCGGTTTTGAGGGTATTGGAAAGGGCTTTTACGTAAAGAATAACCGTTTTAACCTTTTCGGAACCAACGTACTTTTTACCGGTGAGATAGCCAATAAATCGGAAAAGAATTATCGTTTTGCAAAATTTGTTTTAGAAATATACGACGACCGTGACCTTTTGATTAAAAAGGAAGAGTTTTCACTGCCCGATATCCCCAGGGAGACCACAAAACCATTCGAAGTGATGATTGTGGGCATAGAACCGAACAGTATCTACCGGTACGTAGTTAAGGCATCTGAATAATCCCGTTAAGTTAAGCGGTTCATGGGGCGCTCCGTTTGTCAATACCTGCCTGTAGCTACGGTACGAATACCACCGGATGTGAATAAATATGGGAGCCCTCCCCCTTTTTGTAAACAGGCATTTTGTCCCATCGGGACGGATGGAAATAGCCCACCGATTCATCGGTGGGGACCGTGTCCGGAATTGCTAGTCCCGTAGGGACGGTTGACCTAGTCATTATCAATGTCCGGCGGTGACGCCTGACCTACCTTTATTGCATCCCCGTTCTCAAGCTGGAACTTGGGTACGAGATGAATAAATATATTTTTTAGTAAAAAGGGGTTTTTGCTTGTACGAGAAATACTGGGAACTGAGAGAATTGCCTTTCGAGAATGTACCAGACCCTCGTTTTATGTATCATGCAACACAGCACGAAGAGGCGCTCATGCGGCTGCTTTACGCAACCAAGGCACAAAAAGGGGCCGCCATGCTGACGGGTGAAATCGGATGCGGCAAAACGACCGTAAGCCGCGCCTTTGTTCAGGAATTGTCGAGTAGCGATTATGAGATCGGCATTATTGCAAATCCGAGCCTGGCATCACTGGATTTTCTCAAAGAAATACTGTACCAACTGGGCATTGAAAAAACAGCCGGCACGAAATCGGAACTCTTGCGTATCCTAAACGACACGATACTTCAGAACGCATCTCAAAACAAAAAGACCATTCTGGTCGTCGATGATGCTCAGGCCATTGAAGACGTTGCAACGTATGAAGAATTAAGGCTTTTGTTAAATTTCCAGCTTAACCACCAATTCCTTTTAACCCTTATTTTAATAGGGCAGCCGGAGTTACGGGACAAAATAGCTAAAATTCCGCAAATGGATTCAAGGATATCCATCAGATACCACCTGAAACCCCTGGACTTTAACGACACGGCAAAGTATATATTATACAGACTGCGGACGGCCGGCTTGCAAAAACACCTCTTTACCAAAGAGGCTATTGAAAAGATATATCATTACACCGCCGGGGTGCCGCGCAAGATAAATAATATCTGTGATTTGAGCCTGTTGGTCGGCTCCGGCAGAAAAATCACCCTAATCGATTCAGTAATAATACAACAACTTATCGACGACTCCAAATAAGAACAAGAGGAAGATATGGCAAGACTCTCAGACCTGATCAGGCAAGGAAAAATGCCGGAAAAAGAAAACACGCGGACTCCGGGTGATACCGATCAAATACGGATCAGGGAGCACCCGGAATTAAAAACAAAAAAAGACAACGTGGGCTTGGAAGAGGTCGATTTCCCCAGCGAATCCAGTAGTCAGAAAGAAGTAAGAAAAACCGGCGCGGGGCTGGATGACTTTTCGTTCCCCAGCGAGGGGAAAGCCGCTCCTTCAGAAAGAGGCTTTACGACCGAACCGGTGCAGGAAGACGTTGCTGTTCCCAAGGGAAAAGATACCGTTAGAACCACGGAAGAACAAAAAACGTTTGTATCCCTGTATCGCGCCCTTTATGAATTTTTAAACGAGATATTTACTGCCGTCAAGGCAAACCAAACATTTAGCATTGAGAAGGGAATGGAACTCGTCGCCGAGGTACTCGATCGTCCTAAAGCAATTGAAGACCTTCACCGCGAAGCCATTTTCAAAAAAGATATCCAATACGATTCAACGGTACACGGCATTAACGTGATGATTTTTGCCATCAAGATCGGAGAAGGCCTCGGCTATAACAGGGAACAGTTGATAGAATTGGGCCTGGCGGCATTGCTCCACGACGTCGGAATGTGTAAAGTTCCGGATGCTATTGTAAAAAAAGAAGGCTCGCTTACCAGCGAGGAGTACGCCTTAATCAAGAAACACCCCCAACTGGGATACGACATTATCATAAATACTCTGGGCAATAAATACCAGTGGCTGGCGGACGTGGTTTTCCAGGAACAGGAACGAGAAGGGGGGCAAGGCTACCCGCGCGGGATAACGGGAAAAGAAATCCATGAATACGCAAAGATAATAGGCATGATAGACGTATATGAGGCGCTGAGCCACTCACGCCCGCAAAGGAAGAGATTCCTGCCTTACGAGGCGGCCAAAACCATCGTTAATTCATCAAAGAATGTGTTTGCCCCGCGGATAATAAAGATGCTGATCACTAAATTGTCATGCTTCCCCATTGGCAGCTACGTGGTGCTTAATTCAAAGGCCATTGGCCGGGTCGTGGAAACAAATGAAGGCTCGCCGCTCCGTCCGGCAATAGAGATGTTGTATGAAGCGATGGGAAATCGATTGCCTGTGCCGAAGCTCATTAGACTGCAAGATACCCCGTTGCTTTACATTGCGGATTCCATATTTGAGGAAGATTTACCAAGATAATATGGACTGTATGGAGTGCATCAACCGTGTTGATGCCGGCAGTGACACCGGCGCTGCACCCCCGAAAAGGGTGTTTTCCTGCGCGGCGTACCATGCCGGCTCCATCAGGGCTGAAGCCCTGAGCTACAGCGCGGTCGGGCAGGACGAGACGGCAGCCGCACCTGTTTATGAGGGAAAAGCGAATGTCGAACAAGGAATATTGAATATCGAAGTGAAAAACAAAACTTCATCATTCCTTGCTTTATACCATTCGCTTTCAAAGACTGAAGAATAACTATGTAGTTTTAAAGCGAATTGGTATTGGATTTGAACTTCGATATTCGCTTTGCTGAACTTTGATATTCTCTTTACCCCGACAAACGGTATGTTAGGAATTACTGCATCCCTTAGACGGCATACCGATAGGCTTGTACCTAATGCCTGAAAACATGAAATTAAGGGCGGAGAAGAGGAGCGCCAGCCCCAGAGAGGTGTAAAACGTCCCCAGATAGAAAGGCGGAATGGCCTTTATTCTTTGGGAAATGATACCCAGGGAAATCATAAACACCATGATGATATAACCCTTGATATCAAAAAAGGAAAAGAGGCAGGGACGCTGGCTTTTTGCGCCAAGCATCCGCTTGATATGTTTTTCGGAAATTCTCAGGAAGAAAAATTTAAAAAACGGGACTGATAGCGCCACACCGCCTGCAACGTACGCCCACCACAAAGGGGTGTTTTCTAAAATATTCGCTACCCCGATGGAAAGCAGCCGGAATGAGACAAAGCCCCACACGAATGCAGCTATAAATAACAGCCCCCTTTTGGGAATGCCTGGTTTTAACATGCTCAAGAAGTTCATTTCTGCAGGTTATACAAGACCTTTCTTATGATTCCACCGTGCGTATCGAGCGCCTCTCTGGCCTTTGCATAATCAAGACCCGTTTTGTGCATGACGATAGCGATCTTTGCATTGCCAAATGAGGATACCAGCAGCCGTCCGGCCTCCGGTCTGCCGATGCCGGTAACGCTCATGATAATGCGTTCAGCCCGGTCGGTAAGTTTTTTGTTTGACGCCCGCAGGTCAACCATGAGATTTTCATAGACCTTGCCGAGCTTTATCATGGTTGCGGTTGATATCATGTTTAAAACAAGCTTAGTCGCCGTGCCGGCCTTCATGCGTGTAGAGCCGGTAACAACCTCGGGGCCAACAACGGGACGGATAATAACGTCCACGTCAAATCCCGGCATCGTTTCCGGATTACAGCAGAAAAAGACCACCTTTGCGTTGCGCTTTTTCGCCTCAAAAAGGCCTCCCATAACATAAGGCGTGGTGCCGCTGGTGGTGATACCGACAACGACGTCCCGATGACTCACCTCTTTTTGCTGAATATCCTTTGCCCCGCTTTCCGGAAGGTCTTCCGCGCCCTCTATGGATTGAAATACCGCCCGTTCGCCACCCGCAATAATGCCGACTACCATATTGGGGACGGAGCTAAAGGTTGGGGGGCATTCAGAGGCGTCCAGTATGCCGAGCCGCCCGCTTGTGCCTGCCCCGATATAGATAAGCCTGCCGCCGCCCCGGAGGGCGTCTACGGCCAAATCCACGGCCTTCGCAATCGGTTCCCGTTCTTTTTGGACGGCGGCAATGACCCTGGCATCTTCGGCATTGATACAGTCAACCATTTCCAGGGTGGTCTTGCAGTCTATATCCAGGGTGCGGGGGTTGCGTTGCTCGGTTATGAGTTGGGAACGGTCTTTGATTTCCATAGTGTTTTCGATGGTAGCATTGCAGGTAAAGATTGTCAAAGACTATTTGCAAAAAAAAGGGGGGAGTCTCTCTCTCGCTGGCAGGCTGGAGGCCGTAGCCCGTAGGTGTTAAGTTCATTGTATAGGAATTTCAACGCCGTTGTAGGGACACGGTGCCCGTGTCCTTACGTGTGAACACCAACAAGTCGCCAAAGGCCTATTCAATCTTATTTTGAGCTTCAGCGATAGTAGCAGGAGGATGATTCTCGAGGTGCTTTTTAATGGTAGTAGAGTGTTCGTCCAATTTACTCTGCGGATTGTTGAAAATTAATTTCTTTTAATTTTTCGATACCACCTTTCGTATCGTCTTTCAAATATGTATGCACCAAGTGTGGCTCTTGTAATGCGAAGAACACGACATATTTCATTATATGAAGCTATAATATTGTTTATACCATCCAACAAAGCATTTAATACCCTCTTCAATGGGAATTGACGGTTTAAAGCCTACGTCATTCATCAAGTCGTCCACATCCGCATAAGTAGTTGGGACATCGCCGGGTTGCATGGGAAGGAAGGTTTTTTTGGCTTTTTTACCCAGACACCCTTCTAACACTTCAATAAAATACAAGAGTTCTACCGGCTTATGGTTGCCGATGTTGTATAATCGATAGGGCGCGTAGCTTGTTGCGGAATCCGGGCAATTGCCGTCCCATCCCTTATTCGGCGCGGGTATTTTATCCATAACACGCACCATCCCCTCGACAATATCGTCTATATACGTAAAATCCCGCTGCATCTTGCCGTAATTAAACACATCAATCGGCCTTCCTTCCACTATCGCCCGGGTAAATGAAAAGTAGGCCATATCAGGCCGTCCCCATGGCCCATACACCGTAAAGAACCGGAGTCCCGTGCAGGGCACGTTGTACAGGCTTGCGTAAGTATGAGCCATAAGCTCATTGGACTTCTTCGTAGCGGCGTAAAGGGAGACGGGATGGTCTACGTTATGGTGAACAGAAAAGGGGACGTGGGTATTTGCGCCATATACGGAACTGGACGAGGCGAAAACGAGGTGTTTTACTTTGTAATGCCTGCATCCTTCCAGGATGTTAATAAAGCCGGTGATATTGCTTGCAATGTAAGCATGCGGATTTACCAGTGAATACCGGACGCCCGCTTGCGCCGCAAGGTTTACGACAATATCAAATTTTTCCCGGGAAAAAAGGCCGTCAACGGCCTCTCTATCGGCAATATCGGTCTTTACGAATCGGAAATTTTCGCAATCTCCAAACTGCTTCAACCTGTCAAACTTGAGCCTGACGTCGTAGTAGTCGTTGAGATTATCAATACCAACAACCTCTTCTCCCCGCTCAATCAGTCTCTTACACAGATAAAAACCAATAAAACCGGCGGCGCCCGTAACCAGTATCTTGCTCATAATTTTAACCCCAGAGAACTTTCTATTTGCCGCACGAACTCTTCGATTTCTTCAAGCTTCGATAAAGCGCTTTTGCATATTGACGACTCGGCTATTTTTTCATAATCGTGGGCTAGAAAATTCCTGAAACCCACGATCTTCGCGAACGAAAAGGCAAATTCAGGCACCAAAACCTTATTCTCGCCAAGTATGTCAATAGCTTCATAATAAGTCTGTGGAGGCCTGAGCTTCTTGTGTTTAATAACCATTTCTGCAAGCGTTATACATGAATCTGCCAACAGATAAAGGTAATGCAATAAAGCCCCACGGTACAGTGGGTCGGTTGAAAAACGGGCGATACAATCGCCTTTTATCGAATTGACAAGCGCAATATATTCCCTTATCTTCCCGATTTTATGTAAAATCCTTTCCATCAGATACCCATGACAGCAAACCTTTGCATCTTAAAATCTATGGATTCATGAAGCCGCTTGATTTCGTAATCTTCTCTTGCCTCTGTATCACGGTCGAACATTACAACGCCGTTCCTGATTACGTCGGCAGTAAGCATTTCGTTTCGGATAGTATTTAAGACAACCAGATCAACGTCATTCCTCTTTAAAGCCCTGCTTATATCCGCATGTAAAGTAAGTTTTAAATCAAAGAAAAACTCCCGGTTTTCTTCCGCGAGATAAACGGCAATATCCACATCGCTTAAGGGAGACGCCTCGCCCATTGCAACTGAGCCAAAAAGATATGCGAAAACCACCTTTGCCCGGTATCTCTCGAAAACCGGTAATAACAATTCTTTGACACTTTCAATGGACATCATGGCGATTACACCTTAAATAACAACAAACAAAACAATACCAGGGACAACACCCATTTGCTGGCCACCCTTAATTTTTCGAAAGACATAAACTTTTTGCAATAATTACTACCGGGAACGCTAGCACCTATACACTTTCCCACTCTTTATCCCATTACTTTCAAACGCATTCCGTGTATCAATAATGATTGGTGCATGCTTTTCTATGAAAGCATAATCATACGCGCCGTGGTCCGTGGCCAAAACCACTAAATCTGCCTGTTTCAGCGCCTCTTCGGTCAGGCTGACGGAATGCATATCCAATCCCGGATAGTGGCGGAGGCCCACGCACCGGGGAACGTGTGGGTCATTGTATACCACGTCAGCCCCGTGTTCCCTCAGCAACTCAATTATTTTTAATGAAGGCGACTCTCTCTGGTCATCCACATTCTTTTTATAGGCAATGCCCAATACCAGGATTTTAGACCCGTTGACGGCCTTCTTACCTTTATTTAAAACGTCCTTTATTTTCTCAACAACATAATGGGGCATATACGTATTTATCTCGCCCGCAAGCTCAATAAACCGGGTTGAAAACTCATATTCCCTGGCCTTCCAGGTAAGGTAAAAGGGGTCTATGGGGATACAGTGGCCGCCAAGGCCAGGGCCAGGATAGAACGCCTGAAATCCGAACGGCTTTGTCTTCGCCGCTTCTATAACCTCCCATATATTGATTCCCATCTTATCAAAGAGCATCTTTAGTTCATTTACCAAGGCGATGTTTACCGATCGGAAAATATTTTCGAGCAGCTTGGTCGCCTCGGCAACCTTTGTTGAAGATACCGGCACCGTCTTGACGACGATGGTGTCATAAAGGGATAGAGCCACGGCCAGACATTTTTCCGTATAACCGCCGACAACCTTTGGGATAGTCGAGGTTGAAAATTCCTTATTGTTCGGGTCTTCTCTTTCAGGTGAAAAGGCAAGATGGAAGTCTTTACCTGCCTTTAACCCGGTTTCCTCGAGTATCGCCCTCATATCCTCATCGGTCGTGCCCGGATAGGTTGTGGATTCCAGAGAGATCAACTGCCCCTTCCGAAGATACTTAGCAATGGTTTTCGTTGTGCCAAAGACATAGTCCATATCCGGTTCACGGTTTTTATTAAGGGGGGTCGGCACACAAATGA
This sequence comes from uncultured candidatus Brocadiaceae bacterium, assembly GCA_964355695.1. GTDB lineage: Bacteria > Planctomycetota > Brocadiia > Brocadiales > Brocadiaceae > JACVXV01. The sequence continues at coordinate 3,074 of CAYHFB010000045.1, read as the reverse complement.
CGATGCAATCCATGCTGGAAAGGCCGGCAAAATCATTGGTGGGTAAAAAATGCGGCAGGCATTTCGCAACACGGGATGAATCAATATGTTTGATATAGCTTTTACCCTGTTTCAGCAGCACGATCTTCTTTTCGTCGATGTCAAAACCTGTCACGTGAAAACCGGCCTTGCAAAATTCCATTACCAGCGGCAACCCCACGTAGCCAAGGCCTACAACCCCAACGCTGGCATTTTTCGACTTAATTTTATCAATCAGTTCCACTGCCGCTCCCCTCCGTAATCCAAACAAGTATGAATGCGTAGCGCGGGTGGTTTATCCCCCGCCCTTAGCCGACCACAAGGGTTCGGCGCTACGCTTTTTGCTGAAAATATCAAAATACATTTTGCAAGACACTACAACCCCGAAAGATACCAATCATACGTATTTCTTATCCCCTCTTCCAGGCTTGTTTTTGATTGCCATCCGAGTGATTTTAGCCGTGAAACGTCCAGGAGTTTTTTGGGGGTCCCATCAGGCTTAGATGCATCATATTTTAGCGCTCCCTCATATTTTACAATTTTTTGTATAAGGCTTGCCAGTTCTTTTATCTTTACATCTTCCCCCGTTCCCACATTTACAAACTCACCAATTTCTTTATAACTATACCGCTCCATGAGGAAAACACAGGCCTCCGCAAGATCGTCCACGTAGAGAAACTCCCGGTAAGGTTCCCCGCTTCCCCAAAGCGTAAGATAGCCGGGGTTAATGCCTATCTTTTCCAAAAGATGGGCAGGGTCAAGATCGAGCTTTAGGTTAAAGCCCACAGCAGTCCTATCGAGATCTTTTTTTATTTCATTATAGTTCTTCTGCATCAATAGTTTCGCGAGATGAAATTTTCTTATAAGGGTGGGCAGCACATGCGCCGTTTCAAGGTTAAAGTTATCGTGAGGACCGTAAAGATTGGTCGGCATACCGGAAATAAAGTTTGTGCCGTATTGTTCGTTGTAATACCGGCATAATTTTATCGCCGCAATTTTTGCTACTGCATAAGGCTCGTTGGTAGGCTCAAGCACGCCCGTCAGGAGGTGTTCTTCCTTAATCGGCTGAGGCGCAAATTTCGGGTAGATACAGGATGAGCCAAGATTAAGAAGTTTTTTAACCCCGTACCGATAGGCGCTTTGCACCACGTTTGCGGCTATGATGGTATTATCATAAATAAAATCGGCTGTATAAGTGCTGTTTGCCAGGATTCCACCGACTTTTGCGGCTGCGAGTATGACATACTCAGGCCTTTCCCGCTCAAAAAACGCTTCAACGTCTGCCTGCCGCCTCATGTCGAGTTCCTTGCTCGTTCTCGTAATCACCTTCGTATATCCGTCTTTCTGAAGTTTCCGCACTACAGACGAACCAACGAGGCCTCTGTGGCCGGCAACATAGATTTTAGCGTTTTTCTCCATTGGTATAATTCTTTTCCTGCATTTATCAGTAACAACAAATTATAGATATGACTCATTTTTGTAATTGCGCATTTTACTTCAATTTCCACAATGGCAAATTGATTGATTCGGCGGCAGCTTTGCTGCGCCAGGATATCAAAACATACCCTACCCCACGGTGACCCTGTTTTTCGTCCAGTGTATGCCCTTTTTCTGTAAAATCTTTTCCCCTTCACCTGGAGAATTAAGCCCTACCAATTCCAGGTCTGCATCTATCATTATTTTTACCAGTTCATTGAAAGTTATTTTCGGTTCCCATCCGAGCTTCTCTTTTGCCTTCGATGTATCCGCAAGGAGGTAGTCAACTTCCGTGGGCCGGAAATAGTGCGGATCAACCTCAATTACGACGTCTCCGCGTTTAATACCACCTTCCGGCACTGATGCAGAAGAAACAACAACACCCTTCTCCTCACAGCCCTTCCCCTTCCATGCTATTTCAATACCGGCATAATGGAAGGCGTGTTCTATAAACTCCCTCACCGAGTGGCTTTCACCGGTGCCGATTACGTAATCATCCGGTTTTTCCTGCTGAAGCATGAGCCACTGGCACACCACGTATTCCGGCGCAAATCCCCAGTCCCTCTTTGCATCAAGGTTGCCAATATAGAGCTTTTTTTGTTTCGCCGACAATATCTGCGCTACGGCACGGGTTATTTTTCTGGTGACAAAGGTTTCTCCCCTCCGCGGGCTTTCATGATTAAACAAAATCCCATTACAAGCAAACAAACCATACCCTTCACGGTAATTTACCGCCATCCAGTATGCGTAAACCTTCGCCGCCGCATACGGGCTTCTCGGATAAAAAGGCGTTTTTTCATTCTGTGGAGGAGGCGTGGCGCCAAACATTTCAGAAGACGATGCCTGATAAAACTTCGCCTTTGTTCCGCTACGCTTCACGGCCTCAAGGAACCTTGTCGTCCCAAGCGCCGTAACGTCACCCGTGTATTCGGGCATGTCAAAACTCACGCGCACGTGGCTTTGCGCCCCCAAGTGATAAATCTCCTGCGGTTGTATGTTGTAAACAATATTGGTAATCTGGCCGGAATCCGAGAGGTCGCCATAGTGAAGAAACAATTGGGATCCTTTTACGTGAGCGTCGGTATAAATATGGTCTATCCTGCCGGTATTAAATGTGCTGGCCCTTCGAATGAGGCCATGCACCTCATATCCTTTTGACAACAAATACTCCGCCAGATAGGAGCCATCCTGCCCCGTAATACCGGTAATAAGCGCTCGTTTCATAAAACACTCCACTGTTATTGCTTTGTAAAGAAATACACACCCATAACCATAATTGCCTTTATCCACGCGGATGTATGCCTTGAACGTCCTTAATTATCACACATCTTCGAGGGAAAATATACCACAAAAAGAGAAAAGAAAGCAACCGAAATCGACGAAATGAAAAGGCATAATTTTGCATGTAAAAATGAGCACGTGGGAAATTTGATAATAATATACGGCTTGCCTCCAACCGCAAAGGCTTGAGGGACCATACAGAAGAGCCGGATATTAACGCGACACGCCAAATACCTGTGAATTTCATTGAAAGCGCTAAATAATCTAGTAAAATTGATAAAAGTCGCCGAAGACCTAAT
>CAYHFB010000044.1:0-13980 GCA_964355695.1 uncultured candidatus Brocadiaceae bacterium | reverse complement strand
ATGCCAAGCAAATCTGCCCGTTGTTGGAATGATTTATTTTGACCGAGTGCCTAACGTGTTACCAATTTCAAATGACAAAAAACCCTTACGATGCTAGATGCTAACATTGTGGCAGTAAGCCCATTAAGCGTGTACCGCGATCTGGTACGGGAACAGGGCAGCAAGCTCATACAGAAACTGCGGGACGAAAGCCAGCCGGTGGCGTACATCCACATCTTTGCGCTGCTTACCAAATTGAAGAGGCTCTGTGACCATCCTCAACTGGTTTTAAACGGCAAGACACTCAGCCCACAATCATCCGGGAAATTTGAGCTTTTTAAGGAGATTATGGAGGAGACGCTGGAGTCCGGGGAAAAGGTTGTCGTATTCTCACAGTACCTTGAAATGCTGGACATGATTGCCGATTGGCTGACGCGCAATAATTACCGGTATGAGAGTTTGCGCGGCAGTACGGTAAACCGGGGCGCGGTGGTGGAGCGATTCCAGACGGACCCAAACTGCAACGCCTTTCTGGGTAGCCTTATGGCAGGCGGGCTTGGTATTGATTTGACTGCCGCGTCGGTGGTCATCCACTACGACCGCTGGTGGAACGCCGCCCGCGAGGATCAGGCCACAGACCGCGTACGCCGCATCGGCCAAATCCGCGGCGTCCAGCTTCAAACTCATCACCAAAGGCACCCTTGAAGAGAAGATAGACGCCATGATTACCGCCAAGGCGAACCTCATGAATTCCGTAGTCGAATCGGACGATGCCGTGTTTAAGTCGTTTTCGAGGAATGAATTGATTGAATTGTTGACGTTTTGAGGGTTGGCTGCCTGGGCATTGCCCCGTAGGGCGAACCTTTAGGTTTGCCACCCGCACTGCATACCGTTGGGTATTGCGTAAGTGTATGCGTGTGTTTGTGTCTAATTACCCGTTCCAAAGGCAAGGCTGAAGCCTTGCCCTACGTTTGCTATGCCCCGTAGGGGCAACACAACAGTAGCCCACTGCGTAAGCGGTGGGAAGGCGTTGTTAATATGTGTAAAGCCCCGTAGGGGCGGCACAATTACCAGAAGACATCAAGAGGTATTCCGCTAAAGTCAGATGGAAGGCATGTAATGGTAAATTCTCCGGAAATAAAGCAGGGCATAATCCAAAACGTCATAATCAGGCACGTTGTTGCGGGTGACCTGGACGCATGCTTTACCATCGAGTCCACCTGTTATACCACCGATGCGGCCACACGTGAAAAAATTGAAAAACGTATAGCAATATTTCCTGCTGGTTTTCTGGTTGCCGAAACGAATGGCTTAGTTGTCGGCATGGTTAACAGCGGCGCTACGGACAAGGATGATATAACGGACGATGCCTTCAAGGACATGACCGACCACGTATATAATGGCAAACATATCGTTATCTTTTCTTTGGCCGTATTGCCCTCGTTTCAGGGCGTTGGGATTTCCAGAATGCTTATGGAAAGATTTATTGAGGCATCGGGAAACCTGGAAAAACAAAAAATCCTGCTTATGTGTAAAACCGGGTTGATTTCTTACTACCGGAAGTATGGCTTTCATTACGCCGGAAAATCAAAATCGACACTTGGCGGTTTTGAATGGCTTGAAATGTATTTACCACTTGTATTTGATAATAGGGGGCAATCATGATAAAGAGGAACTTATCTTGTAAGGTCGCATTAATATTTTCGGTATTCGTGATGCTATTGGTTTGCCTGCAAACAAGCTCTGTGCCGGTGGGCGCATCATCTTCGCCGTCAGTAACCCTGCCCGTCCCGAAAGGACTGAACCACGCTGGCAATCAAAATTACCATGATGGGTATAAAAAAGCGAAGTCAAACGGGTGGATTACCGGCTGTGTCACAGATGCTGTAACTGATGCCGTATTACCGAATGTTCAAATAGCGGTTCACGCCCGGATCGTAGACACGTTGCCAGGCGGAACCCTTGTCATGATGCCAATGGAAGAAACCATCCCGTTGGGCATACCTTCTTACACCAACAGTAAAGGAAAATTTAAAGTTAAAGTTCCGTTAGGCGAGGATGCACATTATTTCAAGGTGTGCGTTCATGCGGACGGCTACCAGGAACAACAGAATATGCTGGTTAGGGTCGAACGTTTAAAACGCAGTGTTGTAAATTTTCAATTAATAAAAGATGAACCAACTCCGCAAGAAACAGAAATTGTAGACCAAAAACACGAGCTTCAAAAAATGAACCTGCTTGAGAAAACCCCCTCGTTTATTCAAACATTAGACACGACAAAAGAAGATGAATCTGAAAAACCCTCTCTGGATCAAACTGGTAAGGAAGGGTCTTTTTTTTATCAGCAAACCTATCCGGTGCCTGATCAAGTTTACGTTTTGAGCTTAAACGGCTTTACAGGATACATGAGCCTGGATGACTTTATTTCAGGTGTTATATCGGCTGAATTAGGCGCGTCTTTTCCTTACGAGACACTAAAAGCCCAAGCTGTTGCCTCAAGAAGTTATGCCCTGGAACGGTATAACCGAACCGGGGCAGCAAATGGAGGCCAAGCATATACTTCTACTATTAATGATACGTGTAGAACGGCAACGGTGAACACCAGTAAGATCGTGATCCTTTCTGGTGGGAACGTCGTCTCTGCTTATTTTTCAGCCCGCTGCAATGGTGATTCTACCTTGAATAGTGAAGATGGTGTTTGGCACAAGACCGGCACTTGCTCCGTGGGTGGTAATTATGTCGCTTACGCCCGCTCAAAACCATGCAGTGGACACGACAAGTGCAATGTGAAAACCGAAACGCCTTGCTGTAACGTTATGACAGGAGGCAGAAACGTATATATCTATGGACATGGTGTGGGGATGTGCCAGCGGGGAACTGAGCAATTTGCTTGTCGGGATGGTAAAGACTGGTATCAAATATTGACGGGATATTATACCGGTATCACTATCGCCAACATGCCGTCGTTGGATGTGGGTGATAGAATTGTGGCAACAAGCAACGTTAACGCCCGTTCAACGCCATGTTCCAGCAACCTGCTAACAGTACCGGCAGGGACAGCCGGGACGGTTGTGGCAGGTCCAGATATTTCCTTTTGCTCCGGCCTTGGTACTTGTAATGGGGGTGGTGGTGCCTATTGGACGTGGTGGCAAGTAAACTATGACAATGGCGTAACAGGCAGATGGTGTGTAGAAAACTATCTTAAAAAAACGAGTAGCGGGACTAATGCCCAGATCACGGTTACAACCGATCCTATTGTATCGAACATCACAGTCGATGACACAACCTATACCCCACCCCACATGTTTAGCTGGTCCACCGGCTCACAGCACACCATAGGTACACCGTCACCGCAGTATTCCACGGACCAGAAAACCCGTTATAACTACACCTCGTGGAGTGACGCTGGCGCGCAGACACATACGATAACGGTTTCTTCCGGCGCGACGCACACGGCATCCTTTTCTACCCAGTATCTCCTTGAAACAGCGGTCAATCCCAGCGGCAGTGGAAGTATTAGCCTCGCCCCGCCGGGTCCGTGGTACAATCCTAACCAATCAGTGCAACTCACGGCCACGGCCTATACTGGCTATACCTTTAAGGACTGGAGTGGTGATCTGAGTGGCAGTAGCAATTTGGCCGTCCTGGAAATGAGTGGGACAAAGAGCGTAACGGCAAATCTTCAACAAACCTGCGTTTATACCATCTCACCGGCAGGCAAAACCTTTAGCGCCGGTGGTGGAACCGGCAGCGTTGAGGTAACGGCGGCGTCCGATTGCAGTTGGACGGCAGTGAGCAGTGCAGACTGGATAACGGTCACATCCGGAAGCAACGGCACGGGGAATGGGTTGGTTGACTACTCGGTATCTGCGAATACCGGCACAAGCCAGCGCACAGGCGCGATGGACATTGCAGGACAGGCCTTTACGGTAACGCAAAAGGGTATCGCTCAGTGCAAGGCAAAAACAATAACTGCCGCTCCTAACAAGTTGTCACTCATGAAAAACGGAAATGGTGACGTGGCTGTAACGGTGAAAGGCACTGGCCGTTGTTCGGTTGAAGGCGCAACGGTTACGGTAACGATTAGTGGTTCCGGCAACCAAATCATAGCTGTTTCACCAGCCAGCCAGACGACTGACGTCAATGGACAGGCCATGTTTGCCATTGATGCAAAAGATGTGAAGGGTACCGCGTCTATTAGATTCCGTGCAAGCGGCCTGGGTAAGTCTGCTACGGTACCGGTGAAGGTCAGGTAAAGACTTGTTATGCATTTTGTTTGCAACCCTTCCTGGTTTGAACACAAAAAGGTCGTTGCTCATTGAAACTCTGTGTTTTTTAAACGTCCCGTAGGGGCAAAATGTTACTAAGCGATAATGTGAAAGAGGGAAGAGGGTCGTTTTTAAGGGCCATAAGATTACGTCCGTTTGAAATACGCAATTATTTTTATTGGGGAATATTCGTTTTAGGTACAAGCGCTTTCAAGAAATTCCGGGATTCTATTAAAAAGTTTTTTTGTATAATCACGGTATACCGGCGTAAAGGCCATAGGTGTTAAGTTAAGAAACGAAAAACGCATAAAATCGGTCTGATCGTATTTGCAATAATAGCCCCAAAGGGGCGCAATAAGATAGCCCAGGGCAACGCCCTGGGTTTAGCATTGTGAGCAAAACAAGCCCTGAAGGGGCGGCATAAGGTGTAAAAAATGTCCCATTCCGTATTTCGCCCTTTCAGGGCTTGATGGTTTTTGTCATATTCCCAGGGCGTTGCCCTGGGCTAAGCTATTTCGCCCCTTCAGGGCTAGCAAAAACAATGGTTTGGTGACATTTACTGGTTGCTTAACTTAACACGTATGGCGTGGAGGCCGGTTACATAGCGGCGCTATCTCTTTTTCGCTCTCACGGAGCGAGGTCTCGCGTTTGGCGACGTCGGCGTCTTGCTGCGCCAGGCGCTGCTCGTACCCACGACGGGCAGACTCGACGGTCATCTCTGCAAGCGATTTCTTCAATTTATTTCCACAGACCTCCGGGTAAATATTTTGATTGATATAATATTTGTAGATGATAGACTAGATTTTTTAAAACCTCTCTGGTTTAGTGTTTGGGGAAAAATAGCGCATGTCAAAATGCAGCGTTGTTATATGTGGCGTGGTTTTGTGTATCTGTACGATAGTGCAGGGGGATACCATAACGTTAAAAAGCGCCGACAAAAAATCCATCGACTCCCGTGTTTCATCAAACAACAGCGGAGATACCGTAACGCTGAGGATGGGCGCTGTTGATAAAGAACTGGAACTCACCGTGCTGGGTTTTACGGAAGAATACGTAGAGGCCAGCATTGAAAAGAAAAACATTAAATCCATGAAAATCCAGTATATCAAGGGCAACCAATACCCCGACGTCGTTCTTGCCAATAACGTAGACACGGCTTTGGAATGCAAGATTAAGGACGTAGCGGAGGACTCCATTCGGGTGTTGATCCCCAAAACGGCCATTGCTTTCCTCCGGGTATCTCCCAAAAAAGATAGCGGCAAGAACAAGGCGGATGTCGCCCCAAACACGGAGAAACCACCGGTGCATGCCGCGGAAAAGACTGAAATGAACGATGTACCACGAGAGGGAAAACAGGGTACCGTTGCCAAAAACGCGGAGAAACCACCATCTCAAGCCGAGGAAAAGGCGGAAAAGAAAGATACACCACCAGAGAAAAAACCGATCCCCGTTGCCCCGTTGCGCGAAGATGAAGTCAATGAGTCTTTTGTGAATGATTTAAGGGCTTTTCCCGGTGAAAAAGTTAAGGGAGAAAAAAACTACCGGTTAAGAACGGTAAAGACAAAAAAAGACCGCTTGCTGAATAGCGATACCCTGGCTGATGCCGGGATTGAAGCCGTTTCCACGGAAAACATACCGCTCTCAAGTGGAAGCGGGAATAGGTATGAGATGGCAAAAGGGACGAATGAAGCGGACCTCAATAGGATAAAAGATACGACGGACGTTAAAGGCATGGCAAAGCCGCCAGAATTCCTGAAAGGAAAAGATCCGACTATCCAGGACCTCGACCTTGGATGGGTTCAGGGGAAAATAACCTGCAATGAGATACCGCTTCAGGATTGTCAGATAAAATTGCAAATCCTGGAAAAAGGTGGCTTGTTAACCAAAGGATACCACCCCATAGAAGGGGCTATGGCGTTTGAAACTGATACCGGTAAGGATGGTATGTATCATCTTATGAACATCCCACCAGGGTTGTACAAGTTATATTGGAAGCCTGCCGGGGAAGCGACCTGGGTCAGACGGTTCAAGATGGAGCCGGACGTTATTGTAGAGGCGGGTAAAGCAACGAATCCCAAGACCGTTGAAACTACGAAGCGGACGCTGAATTAATCTCCATGAAAAGAACTATCATACACATAGATATGAACGCCTTCTTTGCCTCCGTTGAGCAACAGATCAATCCGGCGCTGAGAGGGAAACCGATTGCGGTTATCGGCTCCAACGAGAGAACGGTGGTTACCACCGCTTCGTACGAGGCGCGGGCATTTGGCGTCAAGACCGGCATGACCAAGTACGAGGCAAAACGGCTGTGTCCCCAAATTATCCTCGTAGCCGGTAACACAAGCCGCTACACGGATACCTGCCGCAGGCTGGTAGAGATATACCGGCAGTATACCCCCGCAGTTGAGGTCTATTCCATTGATGAGGTATTCATGGACGTTACCGGTTCCCTCCATCTCTTTGGCAGCGCGGAAACCCTTGTGCAAAAAATCAAGGCGGAGATTCGTAATGGACTGGGGGAAATACTCACCTGCTCAGCCGGTATTGCCCCCAACAAGTTGCTGGCAAAACTTGCCAGCGATATGAAAAAACCTGACGGTCTTGTCGTTATCCGGCAGGAAGAGGTCGGGTGCCTGCTCGAAAGCCTGCCGGTAAAGGAACTCTGCGGGATCGGTTCGCAGCTTGAAGCCGCCCTACGGGACATGGGAATAAAAACCTGCGGTGAACTGGGGAGGACTTCCGCGCTCGCATTGAAGAACCGGTTCGGCGTTATCGGAGAACGGCTAAAGCTCATGGCGCAAGGCGTCGATGACAGCCCCGTCATACCTACAGAGCATGAGCCTGATGCAAAATCCGTCGGACACAGCATGACCCTTGATAAGGACGCATACAGCACGGAAATCCTGGGGCGGCACGTCCTCCAGTTGTCAGAAATGGTCGGAAGGCGTATGCGCTGCAACGGCTACGCCGGACGCACCGTAGCGCTCACCCTGCGTTATAACGACTTTACCACCTTTACCAAGCGCACAACGGTGGAAACGTGTACCAATAGCGGTTTAGACATCTACCGGTTCGCCATGGACGTCCTGAACGCCATTCGCCTGCAACGTCCGGTTCGGCTCGTCGGTGTGAGCGTCAGTAACCTCACGAGAAACGTTGCGCAAATTCCTCTCTTTGCCAAAGACAGGAACAAACTGGCCGTCGTGCGCGTGATGGACAAGATTAACGACCGGTACGGAGATTTCCATATTACCTGGGGAACGTTACTCGATAGGTACCACCACAAGGGCGTTATCTCTCCTTCATGGCGGCCGGACGGCGTTAAATGTGTCAACCTGTCGTCACAAAAAATCTAAATGCCCCAATCTCTATTCAAGAAAACATTTGACATCAAAAAAGCATCGGGTAAAATTGAGGTCACCTTTTAATGCAGTGCTACTTATTCTCACGCATCATTATACAATAACTTATTACCGCAGGTGAGACACCCGTCATCTATGCCGTTTTTTGCATAATAGTATGGAGATTCTCTCCACGATCAATCACTTTTTACCCTGCTGCCAAGCGGCGTCCAAATTAAAACACCATGTCAAATCCACACAACAAAAGCAAGGCAAACATGCCCCATCAAAAGCCATCCTCCTACAAGGATACGCCTGAAAAACAAGCAAGAGAGTTACTGGCAAAGGGGAAATTCCGCCAGGCGAAGGATGCATTCAAGGATCTTTGCAAAACAGACAAGGTAAAATACCTTCCAGAACTCATACAGAGCTATCAAGGTTTGGCGAATCAGATGATCCAGAATGGGCAATCGGCTGATGCAGCGCAAATTATCGAAAACATAAAAGCGCTTTCCAGTGGAGGAGGTAGTGGTGCGGTTTCCCTTGAAATTGCAATTGCTATGAAAAAGAAGGACTATGAGGCCATTGCAAGGATTTACGAAAAACACCTGTCACAGAAAAAAGACATGTCTGTACTCCTGGAAATACCAACGGTGGCCGATGCCCTCGTTGTCGCGTTCCAGGAATTCCCCGCACTAAAAACGGCCAGTCCGGAGGTGCATGGGGAACTCATTGCCGTACAGCAGGCGCTGGCGGACGTTTCCGGTGAGAAATACGATGATGCATGGGGAAAGGTAAAAGGGATCGGGGCGCACTCCCTCTTTTCCCGATGGAAATTGTTTATCAAGGGGCTGGTTGCCTTTTACAGAAACGAGGACGAAAAGGCGCTCGAGGCCTTCGGACGTGTTCCGTCCGACACGCTGTTGCATAATGTTGCCAGGACGTATAGCTACCTTATAAACAAAAACAGTCCGGATCGCTCCCAACCCTCCGAACCGGTATTACAAAAAGTATGTGACGTCGCCGGCCACCCCGATCTCGCTTCTTCTCTACCCCACGCTGAAGTCTTGTGGCAAGCAGGACGGCGTTATGAATCATACTGTCACGTCTACAATACCATGCAACCCTTTCCCAGCGAGGGAGGGGATATTGCGGGCATTCTTTCACGGTTTTACTACAACGTCATCCATCATATTCATCCGAAAGAGGCAATACCCTATTTTAGTGCTTTGTGTAAAAGAGCGGCAATAGAATCTAAACAATATAGCCTCGAATGGATGCTGCTTTACAAGATGGATGGACTGCTTTCCATGAAAATGCATCATGGTGACAATGACATGTACTGTGAAGGCTGTACCGATGGGTGGTTAAATTTCCTGGAAGCATACACCAGAATGCATGGCAGGCATCCCAAAATGGAATCGCTGATATATTACCGCATTGGGGTGCTATTTACTACGAAATGTGAGAACGACCCTTACCTATCCTTCTGGCGGTCATCCAGAAAAAACAAGACGATAATGAGGAATGAACGCTTTGCTGAAGAATATTACCAGAAGAGTATAAGCGCTGATCCGGAAAACAAGGCTGCATACATGGGATTATTGGACGTCTATAGGCAAACCCATAAACAGCCGAAATACAACAAATTATTGGATAAAATAGCGCCACTGTTTCCTGATGATGCCATCATCCAGAACGAAGCGGGTACTAATTGTGTCAAGCGCAAGGCATTTATCAAGGGGATAAAATACCTTGAGCGGGCAACCCGGCTTGACTCTTTGAATAGTGAAATCAGGAGACACCTTGGATACGCTTACGTGGAAACCGCCCGTTCGTATTTCTGTAAGAGGCAAATAATTCAAGGCAGAAAATTCTACGAACTAGCCATACAGCAAGGCACAACAAATACCCTGTGCTTTTACAGAGGACGAGCCTTTATTTATGCCCGATGGGCAGCAATAGAGTTAAAGACGGGAAATGAAGCCGTTGCTATGGAAAAGATGCGTTGTTCCCGTGAACATGCTGATACATTGTTAACCATACTCTACTTTGCCAAATTGAAGGCACGGCATTTTTTAATGTCTGACCGCGAGATACTAACACTCTGTCCTGAACTGGAAAAGGAGTGGGCAAATCCGCCAACACCGAACAATGCCGTTGGTTTAATTAAGGTATACAATTACTTCTTCAAATCTAACATCAGTACTGTGGAGCAGGAAAAAGAGAAAATTATCAAATACGCATTAGATGCGTCAGCCAAGCCGTGCACACGTGACGACGCTCATGCCATTGTGAATTTTTCACATTTCGACGAACGAGCTAAAAAACTTGGCAAAACGTACATCAACAAAATGTTGCAAATAGACAAGAACGACCCATTGTTCCTGTTTTTAAACTATAAATCCGATGTCCGTGCCGGACATTTCCCCGATCGAAGAGATGTTGATGTGCTAAAACACATTCTCCTCCTTGCCGAGCAGCGGAACGAGGTTGAATTAATACGTGAAATCAGGGCAGCGATTACCACTGTTGAAATGGCGGTGAAAATGCACGAGGTGCCGGATTCAGACTTCATGCCAGATGAGGATTACGAAGGTGAAATGGATGATTACGATGAGTTGTTTTGTTAAATGATACACAAGCGAGGAGTTCATTTATGACACCATACGAACATTTGGGTATAGATCCCAATGCCGATGACAAAACGGTTCGCAGCGCGTACCTGGAGTTAATCAAGACGTATCCGCCCGACAGGGCGCCCGAACGATTTAAAGAGATAGCCAATGCTTACGAGACTATTAAAGATGAAAAAAAACGCCTGGAATATTATTTATTCAATACAGACATCCCCATTGAGCGCCCTTTTGAGGCGCTGCTGCTGCACATACGGCAAGCGGGGAAACGAAAACCACCAAGCTTTGAGAAATTAAAGGAGATACTGAGAAATGGCTGATGAGGCGGTAAATACACACAGCAATTGGAACGCGCTGAAATCAGAAATAGAACGCAACTTTCAACAATGGCTTGGAGAATTGACGGAAATTCCGGAGACCAGTATCCCCCGGGAAATGCCTGACATATACTCCTTTTATCAGGAATTATGCGTTTTTAGAAACGAACTCCGCGTGGGTGGCAGGAGAAACCAGGAGGTGCTTTCACGATTCGGGGAAAGCCTGTCCGATTTCCAGAAGATCATCACCGGCCTGCAAAACAAATTATATCAAATGGACAAAGAAAAAGCGGAACTCGGAGCGGCTTCCGACAAACCCCTCTTCATCGCGCTGGCTAATGTGCTTGAACGGTTGGAAAGATTACGCCGGAAGTTAGACTCTCCGCCGAAAAAAAACCTTTTCCAAAACGACACGAACTGGAGAACCGCATGGAACGGGTTTAAAGAGGGATTTGACATTGCCTGCTCTTACCTTGACAGCTTGTTAACGAAAGAAGGTTTAACTCGTATTGAAACAAACGGCAAACCTTTTGATCCCACTTGTATGGCGTCCGTTGCCGTAGAATACCGGGAGGTTTACCCGGAAAACATGGTTGCTGAAGAGATATCCCCCGGATTTCTGTATAACGGGGACATTATAAAATTGGCCGAAGTTAAAATAACAAAGATAAAGGAGAAAAAATAACGATGGAAACGATTGTTGGAATTGACCTGGGAACTACCAACTCAGAGATATCCGTCCTGGAAGATGGAAAACCAAAGGTTATCGCCGTTGATGGCGACCTGATAATGCCCTCGTGTGTCGGCATTGATCAAAATGGAAAACTTATTGTCGGTAAGCCGGCAAAGAACCGCATCATTTCCGATCCGGAGACCACAATACTGTCCATTAAAAGAAAAATGGGTGAAAACATCCGGGTAAAATTAGGCGATAAAGAATTCTCCCCGGAAGAAATATCTTCCTTCATCCTCTCAGAGCTAAAAAAACACGCGGAAAAATATCTTGGTAAAAGCGTGGAAAAGGCCGTTATTACCGTCCCCGCCTACTTTGACGACCGCCAAAGAAATGCTACAAAAGACGCTGGAAAGCTGGCCGGACTGGACGTTGTCCGCATTATCAACGAACCAACCGCTGCCGCGCTCGCGTACGACGCGGGACACCCGGAAAACCACAAACTCCTTGTGTACGACCTCGGCGGCGGCACGTTTGACGTTTCGCTGGTTATTGTGGAAGATGGCGTGGTGGAGGTCAAGGCAAGCCATGGAGACACCAAGCTGGGCGGTGATGATTTTGACCAGTTGTTGATCAAACACGTCCTGGAACTATTCAAGGAAAAACACGGCATAGACCTAAACGTAGATTTAAGGTCACAGCGGCGCCTTCTCGTTTCCGCTGAAAAAGCCAAACGTGAACTTTCAGACGCCCCATTCGCCCGAATACGTGAAGAGTACATTTATAACGACCTGCATCTGGACGTGGAGATTTCCCGGGACGAGTACGAAGAAATGATCATGCCGCTCTTGCAAAAGACGCTACAGTGCATACAAATGTGTCTCGTAGACGCCTCGCTCCTGCCAAAGGACATTGACAAGGTAGTCCTCGTCGGCGGCGCAACGAGGACCCCGCTGGTGCACAAAATCATTAGGCAGGAAATCGGCCTTGAACCGCACTATGAGATCAGCCCTGACCTGATTGTTTCAATGGGTGCGGCTATTCAGGGAGGCATCATCGCGGGAGATAAGACGCATTCCATACTGGTAGACATTACCCCATACACGTTCGGCACCGGTGCAATAGGAGAGCGCGAAGGAATGGTTCTTTATGATGTTTTCGTTCCTATTATCAAGCGGAATACCGCCCTGCCCGTTTCCAAAGGAGACGTGTTTTTCACCGCGGTTGATAACCAGGAGGCAGTTGACGTAAAAATTTACCAGGGAGAAGAACCCATTGCGACGGACAACATCTTAATCGGCAATTTTTTCATCAAGGGGTTAAGCAATGCGCCGCGAGGAAACGCAATCGTGTTGAACCTGGAGCTGGATATCAACGGTATATTGAAGGTAACCGCCATTGAAAAAAACACGGGGCTCACCAAGGCCGTCACCATGGACACCAAAAACGTCAAGCCACATCTTGACATCGCTGAGGCGCAAAGAAACATCGCGTCCCTGTTGTCGGATGACGATGAATACGAAGAGGTTGAAACCATCGACGCAGTTGAGCAAGGCGCCGCTGGCGGAGAACCGGACAAGCAGCCGCTCCTTGCAAAAGCAAAGGAACTCCGCAAACGCGCGGAAAAACTGTTAGGTTCCATTGCGGAAGAGGACGCGAAGGATATCAGAGACATGCTGGAAAAAAACCGCGAGGCGATAAACACGGGAGACATGAAACGTCTGGCCGAAACAAACACATCGCTAGAAGACATCATTTTCTATCTGGAGGATTAATGGAAATCCATTGTCCTTCATGTAAAAAAGTGAACGTGGACGCAGCCACCTGCACACGATGCGGCTGCGAGCTACAGGCGTTACAGGCAATAGCACAAGCAGCCGGGTACGATATTACGCTGGGCAAAAACGCCTTACTTGCAGGGGATTTTCAGGATGCGCTAGAACACGCCGGGCGGTCATGGCATCTAAAACACTCCCCCGAAGCAGCAAAACTCGCATTCCTGGCAAACGTCTGTGCAACGAATTACCATGAAGCACTACTATGGTATCATCGTGCAACGGCAGGATGTAGCTCAGGGCTTCAGCCCTGATGGACTTCAGCATCGCACGGTGCGGCAGGAAACCGCACACAAAATGCCTGCGCCGGTATCAAGCGCAACAAACATCAAACCTGAAGGTTTGAGCTACAAAATTTCTCCAATTGTCCCGTCTGGGTTCAATCCACCAGCAGCTCTTTAATAACGGACTTAACCTTTTCTATTTCACTTCTGGTTATGCGGCCTAATTTCGTCAATCAATAAGGCGTCATCAAGCCTTTCGTGCATCACTTTGAACGCCTTATCCCATCCTTCTCGTGGTTTACTTTTGGCAGGTTTTATTACAATGTGTTCTTCTTCAATTTCAAGTTCTACCTGATCATGGATATTAAACTGCTTCAATAACACTTTTGGTATGCGGATACCTTTGGAATTGCCTATTGATACAATTTTTGCCTTCATGTACTTCTCCTTCTTCCTAAAAAGTATGAAGTAATTATAATGTAGGCACATTATGCCGTCAAACAAAACATTATTGTTTGGAGTAGGCTATTCATCTATTAGCGGGCGAGTTGCATGGATAAAATCACGGCTAGATAAAGATCGGGAAAAAAATATACGAAAGAATTAAGGTAACTACTCAGGTGTTTAGACTGAAGGCTGAAGGTTAAAGGCTTTTGCCTGTCGGAAACATTGTGTAATCATATACGATTTAGCCTTCAGCCTAT
>CAYHFB010000043.1:6990-14305 GCA_964355695.1 uncultured candidatus Brocadiaceae bacterium | reverse complement strand
GGCAACTGATAATAGGCAGGCAATTCATTGCCTGTTTCCAATGCGTCGAACCATAAAGTCCCGTAGGGACGACTGAAAACAAGGTAAATACCATCAGAAAACATTGATTGTGGAACGTGATCAGTCGTCCCGATGGGACTAATCAAAGGTATTATTGTCACACAGGCAATAAATTGCCTGCCTATTACCAAATGTTCCTACGGAACAAAAAGCGGATGAACGAAAAGATGTGTATGAACCTGTGCCCACGTAGGGTGGGTTAAGCGAGGCGTGTCCACCCAATAATGCCCATTACTTATTCCACTGAATCTGGAGGGTGTTTTTGGTTTAAGAAAGGGGAGGAGAGCATGAGGACTGGTGTTTGTATTGCCGTGATGGTGTGCGTGTCTTTGGGATTTTGTGTGAGCGTTCATGCGCAGGGGAAGAAGCGTGCGGAAGGTTCCGTTAATAAAACCATTCAGGGTCCGGGCGGCAAGGGTTCCGCCCAAGTCAAGGGCGAGAGGGACGTGAAGGGAAATACGGCAAGCAGCGAAGCATCCGTTACCGGTTCACAGGGTAGGTCCGTCAGCGCATCAAGTAGTTCTACGGTAGAGGACAACACGGCAACGGGACAGGCAACCGTAACCGGTCCGCAGGGAAAGCAAACAAATCTATCCGGCACGGCTACCAGGGAAGGCGACACGGTGAATGCCTCCGGATCAGCAACAGGGCCGGGCGGCAAAACGGTTTCCGGCAGCGGAAGTGCGTCGAAAGACGGTGATACCGTGTCGGCCTCCGGATCGGCAACAGGGCCGGGCGGCAAAACGGTTTCCGGCAGTGGAAGTGCGTCGAAGGAAGGTGACAGCGTATCGGCATCGGGAACCGTATCTGGTCCGCAGGGCAATAACGTTACGGTAAGTGGGATTGGCAATAAGGAAGACGGTTCGGTAACGGTAGAAACCGGCAAGGGAACGGCCACCGGAACCTGGGATCAGGAATCGGCAACGGTTACCGGCCCAAAAGGGAAAAACAAGACGTTGAGAAGGCGGTAACGGTATTATAAAGGGGGGATTCGCCCCATAAGCGCTAACTTGTTTTTTTTGACAGGATAACAGGATTGACAGGATAAATAATCCCCGCAAATCAATATCTTTATCATAATCTGGAAGAGGGAATATAAAGAACTTACCGAAAAGATCATTGGGTGTGTCTATCGAGTATACCATAAAATGGGTTTTGGTTTTCTTGAAAGTGTATGTGAAAAGTGTCTGCTCATAGAACGCTGGAAGGCAGGACTTATTGCCAAAAGCCTCCGTTTTCCGGGAAATACAGGGTGAACACCTTGTGTTTCCTGGTTTTAAGCATTGAAAACATGGCTTGTTTGGCTATATCTTAAAGATTCACATGACAAAAGAATATCCCGTTAATCCTGTTATCCTGTTATCCTGTCAGAAATTAAGTTAGCGCTTATGGGGATTCGCCCCTGCTCTATTCAGTCGGCCTTTCAGGCCTCATTTTGAATTTCTATTACATTATGCATCAAGACTTTTTAAGAAAAATACCGTCGGTTAACGAACTCCTGGAATCGCCGGAAATATCCGGATTTGTGGGATATTACCCGCGCCAGATCGTCGTGGAGGCGATTCGGGTGGTGCTGGATGACCTCCGAAGATTGCTGGTTGGCGAGGGAAACAAAGTCCGGCAAACGGAACGTCAGGGCGCATCCGCCGGAAGCAATAACAAGGACGAAAAACCAGAGACGCCACTGCCGGTCGATTTGGCCCCGCAGGCCATTTCCCTGCTCGTACGGGACAAACTGCAACACTCGTTTTCCGGCATCGAACACGCCGTCAACGCAACGGGGATCATCCTTCATACAGGTCTCGGCAGGGCGCCACTTGCAACTGAGGCCGCGCTAAGGGTTCAGAACGTCTTGCAAGGGTTCTGCACCCTTGAAATCGAAAAGGAATCGGGCAAAAGGGGCATGCGGTACGATACCGTTGAACGGCTCGTTTGTATGCTCACCGGCGCCGAGGCCGCGCTCGTCGTTAATAACAATGCTGCAGCCGTTATGCTGACGCTTGATACCATGGCAAAGGGACGGGAGGTGATTGTTTCGCGTTCGCAGCTTGTTGAAATCGGCGGCTCGTTCCGGATGCCGGACGTTATGGCCAAAAGCGGGGCGATACTGGTAGAGGTGGGAACTACGAACAAAACGTATCCCGACGACTACCGGCGCGCCGTCACTGAACGTACGGGCCTTATTTTAAAGGTGCATCAAAGCAATTTTAAGATCGTTGGATTTACCGATACCGTTGATGTAAAAGAGTTGGCCGCGCTGGGACAGGCCGTGAATGTTCCCGTGGTGTACGACCTTGGTAGCGGGGCGCTCATAGACCTCCAACGCTATGGACTGCCGCACGAGCCGACGGTACAGGAGAGTATCAGGGACGGGACGGACATCGTTACCTTTAGCACGGACAAGCTACTGGGCGGGCCGCAGGGCGGCATTATCGCAGGCAGAAAGAAGTGGATAGACCTGATGGAAAAGAACCCCCTTTTACGTGCGCTTCGCGTGGGGAAATTGACCATAGCGGCGCTGGAGGCAACGTTGAGGCTCTATCTGGATGGAGACCACGCCGTAAATAAGATACCCGTACTGAAGATGATGGTATCTCATTTGGAAACCATTGACGAAAGATGTAAGAGGGTGGTGTACAAGCTGAGTGCCCCGGCAAGAGATTGCCTGAACGTCTCAATTACCGGCGGTTTTTCGGAGATGGGCGGCGGCTCGCTTCCGGGCGAAAGGATTCCAACAAGGCTCGTGTTAATCCATGCAAAGAAAATACCTGCCCTTGCATTAGCTGCGCGATTACGGGATAATACCCCTCCGATATTTACCAGGATTGAGCAAGACCGCGTCTGCCTCGACATGCGCACGGTGTATAATGACGCGGAGGTTGATATGATTGTTACGGCATTAGAAAGGATTTCCACCATTGAAAACTCACGAAATTAAAACCCGCGTTCGGTATCAGGAAACAGACCAGATGGGCGTTGTTTATTATGCAAACTTCTTTGTCTACTTTGAGATGGGGCGCACGGAATTTCTCAGGCACATGGGTATGCCCTATTCTGAAATGGAGAAGGCACAGATATTTTTCCCCGTCACCGAGACCTATTGCAAATTCCGCTCGCCTGCTCTTTACGACGACGTCCTCATCATCCAGACCTGGATTTCCGAATTGAAGCACGCTACGGTGGAATTTAGTTACAAAATTATACGCGAGGAGGACCAGAAACTCGTCGCAGAAGGGTTTTCCAAACTCGCCTGCCTCAACGCCAACCGGAGACCCACCTCACTGCCGGAAAAGCTGAAGAACCTTTTATTATAGAAAAGACTTATTCATTATGGTTCGGATAGCCGCCGCGAGGAAATTCCTTATCTTTTTTCCAGTCTTTCCGAGCCGTTGAGATAACATGCCGCCATTTATCAAAACGGGCATCATAAGGTTTTGTTTTCCGCTCATCAATGAGAAGTTTTTATTGCAATTAACTCCCAATTACCTTATAAAGAGCAAGATTGGGAAGGGATTAAATAGGTTATCTACGTAAACATTGGAGGACAATATGTTTGAATCAGCCGAGCTTGGCCACACGATAGACAAGAGGACTTATGACAAGGAGGTGCCGCCGTTGCGCGAGGCATTGCTGGAAGCGCAGATGGATTTGGCGAAGCTGGCGAAATTCCAGGTCATTATTCTGGTCGGTGGGGTGGATGGCGCGGGGCGGGGTGAAACCGTCAACCTGCTCAACGAATGGATGGACCCGCGCTTTATCCAGACACACGGCATGGGTGATCCCTCCGATGAGGAACTGGATCGCCCTATGATGTGGCGCTTCTGGCGCGAACTGCCGCCGAAGGGGAGGATCGGCGTGTTTCTCGGCTCCTGGTACACTTGGCCGATTCTCAACCGGGTGGCAGACCTTACCAAGACGGCCGAACTCGACCAGAGCCTGGAGCGTGCCAAGCGTCTGGAAACAATGTTAGCGGATGAAGGCTCACTGATTCTCAAGTTCTGGATGCATCTATCCAGGGAAAAGCAGAAAAAACGCCTCAAACTCCTCGAAAAAGATCCGAAAACCCGCTGGCGCGTCACCGAACGCGACTGGGAGCATTACAGGCGGTACGATAAATTTCAAGTGGTGAGTGAAAGCGTGATCCGCCACACCAGCACGGCCGAGGCGCCATGGACCATCGTCGAGGGTTTTGATGCGCGATACCGCGGCCTGACCGTGGGCAAGGTCATTCTCGACGCCATCCGCAAACGCCTGGATGAGGCCAGCGGAAAAAAAACGGAGGTTTCCGCGCCACCGCCGCTTCCTTCGATCGACCGGCTGGATATTCTGAAGACGCTGGATCTCAGCCAGAAAATTGACAAGAAAAACTATGAGTCCGAGCTGGAAAAATACCAGGGCAAGCTCGCGCTGTTGACACGCAGCCCAAAATTCAAGGAAATCACCGTAATCGCTATGTTCGAAGGCAACGATGCCGCCGGCAAGGGTGGAGCTATCCGCCGCATCACCGGCGCACTGGATGCACGTCACTACAACATCATTCCGATAGCCGCCCCCACCGAGGAAGAACGCGCCCAACCTTACCTGTGGCGTTTCTGGCGACATATTCCACGACGTGGCAGGATGACGATTTTCGACCGATCCTGGTATGGGCGCGTACTGGTCGAGCGCGTTGAGGGCTTTTGCTCAAAAACCGACTGGATGCGCGCTTACAGCGAGATTAACGACTTCGAGGCACAACTGGTGCGCCACAAAATCGTGTTGGTCAAATTCTGGCTCTCCATCAGCAAAGATGAGCAAATCAAACGCTTCAAGGAACGCGAAAAAATTGGCTTCAAGCGCTTCAAAATTACCGAAGAGGATTGGCGCAACCACAAAAAATGGGATGAATACGAACATGCCGTGTGCGACATGGTGGATCGCACCAGCATCAATATCGCGCCGTGGACGCTGGTGGAAGCTAACGACAAATACTTTGCGCGCATCAAGATACTGAAAACGATATGCCGGCAAATTGAAGCAGCGATAAAGAAATAATCGGATTTTGACAACATTGACCGTGGAAGACGGAACTATGGCAATTGATGCCAGTAACACGCATAGTTGTGTAAGAATGTTTTTTTGGCTATTAAAATCGATAGTGGATACGGGGAGGAGGATTGTTACCCATTAAGCGAGATTTCTGACTCGCTCTTCCGAACCACAAATATTGGTGATTTTTAAACCAAAATTTTCATCTACAACTACGACTTCCCCCTGGGCTAATAATTTCCCCCTGACAAGGAGATCTACCGGAGTGCCTGCCACCCTATCCAGTTCGACGATTGACCCTTGCGATAAAGACAGGATGTCCTTTATAAGCATGGTTGTGCGGCCCAATTCGACTGAGACCGGCACCGAAATGTCTAATATCAAATCCAAATTACGCTTGTCTTCGATTTTTAACCCTTCGGATGCCATGGGGCTGATAGGTCCAAATTGAACCGATTGGATTGAGGCCTGATTATCCAAATCCTCAGTATCGCTTATTTTTTTTGCCGCTTCAGCAGCTTTGCTTTTCTTTTTTTCCTTAGTTGTACCGGCAGCCTTTTCTGGTTCCAAGTCCTTATCTCTTTTCTATAAATTTACTGAATAATCCAAGCATTCTTTACGATGGGATGAAACTGTTACGAAATTTTAAATTAACACATCCTTCAGTATCCCCCTACTGGGGTGGGTAGGACATACGTATTAAATCCCTCCCCATTGATGGTAGCACGGATAAGCTCTGTTTGTGTATACGCCAACGCTTGCGCAGTGGGCTACGGTTGTTACACACCGAAGGAGTGCCTTTGTGGTGCTACATAAACAATATGCTGATATTTCTCTACGCCTTCTGCAGAAAACTCTTCCCACACATCAAATCATGGACGAAACCTGAAATGCCAGATTCTTGCGCACCATACCCGGCTTACCATAGGATTTCACCTTCTCTTCGATCTCCAGTTTCAATAAATCATTAACCTTATTATCCAACCTTACAACGTCCCCCTCTTTCAGGTTAATAAGTTCATTCAAAGACAGATTGGTTGTTCCCAAGACTACCGTGGTAGTCAATTCTACATTGTTGAGAACGTTTTTAACAAGGGCAATTTCCTCCTGCCTGCCTATCTTTTCCGTCTTTGATTTTATCATCATCATTTCCAGCGTTGTGACGGGTATGCACAGAATAATGGTGCCGTTACTCAAATCTCCGCTGGTAGCAAAATTAATCGATATCATTACCTCAGTGGAAGGAGCTATTTGTAAAGATTTTATATCACTCTCTATTTTTTCAATCTTCCAATCCAGGTGCGCTATTTTCAACCAACACAACTTCACCTCTTCCACGACGCTGCCTAAAACGGCATTAACAACCGCCTCTTCTATCATGGTGAGCTGTCTTATCTTTTGAGGTATTCTACCGGGACCGCCCAATCCCCTGTCTACCATAGCAAGGCAGTAACCAACGTCGAGGGTGAGACAGCCAAGTCCGTTAAAGGGTTTCAAGCTTAGGATGCTTGTGCACATAATATCAGTAAACGAAGAGATAAACACCTCGTAACTGAACTCTTCAATAGCTATAAGCTCAACAACTATTGACGCGCTCAAATAGCGGGAGAGCGATATACCCATAGCCTTTGCCACGTCCTCACTGATTTTTTGCAACCGGCGTTTCTGTTCCCTGGGGAATCTGTCAGGCCGCCGGAAATCATAGTGCTGGATTTTTTTGTCTTTCTTTGTATCAACCTTTTGGCCCACCAATACCTGGCCTGTTTCTATTGCCGCAAGTAATGCCTCTACTTCCTCATTTTTCAGTATTGCATTTGCCATATCACCAAACCCTGTTTTGTAGACCCATTATTTACCCATGGGTCAGATTTCATTGAACAACAAACTCGGAGAAATATACCTGAAGAATACCACCTTCCACCTTTAAAATGGTGTCGATGTTTTTTTTGATTTCACCCCGCAGGCTTTCTTGTCCTTCCAAACCTTCAATATCTTCCAGGGTTTTAGAGGAAAGGATAGAAATCAACCGGTCTTTTATGGGGATAGCCTTAGCCTCAATCTTCTTTTTCCCCTCCGCGTCTTTTGCTTCCAGATGTATCTTCGCCTTCAAATACCTTCTGGCGTTGGAACCGCTCAAGTTTACAACGATAACTTCCACGGGTATTATGAAAGGTCCCTCTTCAACCTTTTCCTCCTTTTTTTTCTCGGACGAAACGGCAATCATTTC
>CAYHFB010000043.1:0-6890 GCA_964355695.1 uncultured candidatus Brocadiaceae bacterium | reverse complement strand
GTCCCTCTTCAACCTTTTCCTCCTTTTTTTTCTCGGACGAAACGGCAATCATTTCTCCGCCCGCCGGTTCTCCCCACGACAGGCTAATACCTTCTTCCGTCCAATGCGCTTCCGGCATTTCCCGACCAACCGGTAAATTTCCCGGCAAAGAGGCATATCCAGTTGAAGTGAACAGAAAGGCACAAGCAAGACCAAGAGAAACAGCGATGCCCCTCAACACCAGAATTGGACTCATACAAGTCTTGTTTATTTGTGATTTACGTATACCGCCACCCCACACCCTGTTAAACATAGTTTTTATCCCCTCTTTCTTTACGGACTATTTTTTCCCGGTTTTCGGATCATTTCTCAAATATTTTAATTTTTCAGTCAATTTAACTGCATGCTCCGGAGTAAAGGCCTCGAGCAGCTTTGCAGAGGTTTTATCGTCCATCATCGTTAATAATTTAACCGCCGTGTCGTCATCCATTTCCTTTAGGATCATTGCCGCCTTTTCCGGTTTCATATCCTTGTAAACAGCCGCCAGTTTTTTAATGTTCTTCGCCTCCGCATCGGTTAACAGTAACGACTTTTTCTGCATATCCGCTTTCTGCTCCGATACGGAATCAAGTATGCCGGTCAACTCCCGCTTGATGTCGTCAATTTGTTTCCTTTCAACACTTAAATCGGTACGCAACGACTCCAGCATCTTCTCTCTCAAATCCAGCATCTCGTTCCTTTTCGCGTACTCTTGCTTTATAATTGCTACTTCTTTCAGCATTGTTGCCACTTCCTGAGAAGAAAGGGGTTTGAATATCGCGGTTGAGCGCTGTTTGTAAGAAGCCGGCAACTTCGGCTTTGCCTTTTCTTTGTTTGCCGCTGCAAGTGCCGCGGTACCCGTTCCGGCTTCTTCTTCCACTTTATCACCGGCAGGCGCCGTTTGTACCGTTGGGGGTTGTGGCGAAGGTTTTTTCTTCATAAAACGCATCCCCACAACGCCTGCACCCATAATAACAATTCCCACCCCTGCAAACATAATAATTTTTTTATTTTTCAGAAGCTTCATAAGTTATACTCACTAAAATTACTTAAAGATCTTTTTAAATTGAAATCTCGACGTTGCAATTTCATCATAATTCTTGTTTTCTAACCGAAGCATCTGCTCTTTATATGCTTTTTCATGCCGTTCGCGTAACTTCTCAAGGACTTTTTTCCTTTTAAAAACAACCAGTAGCTTCTCCCGCGCCAGATCAACCTTTTTAGCAGACTCTTTTATTTTAGCACCCTGAGCCTCCATATCCTTGCGAAGCTTTGCAAAATACACCTCAAACAGGACGAACACGCTTGCCTCCTGCGGTTTGTGCAACTCTTTTTCCATTTCGCCTTGTTGCATCGTAAACACCGATTGTAAAAGCGTCAGCATCTTCTCGTCATCCTGCAGTTGCTTTTGCAAAAGCTTCAACTCTTTAACGAGTTCCTCTTCCTTCAGCTTCTCGATTTCCAGTAATTTTTGAAATTTAAAATAGAATCCCATAGCCGTATAACCGATGATGAAAGTTTTTAGAATCTAGCGGCAACGTTCTTTCGGGCCGCATCGTTCTTAGCAAGTAAGGTGAGAAGCCTTTCAACTGTTTTTTCGTAATTGCCGTCTTCCGTTACGTCCTGTTTCAGATATTCATTTATTTTGTCAATGGACGATATGGCAAAGTCTATCTTGGCGCTGCTGCCCTTCGTGTATGCGCCGATGTTGATCATATCCTCTGATTCTCGATAGGTGGCGTATACCGTTTTTAAATGATTGGCCGACTTTCGATGCTCTATCGTTACAATATCGTCCATGCATCTGCTAACGCTTTCCAGAATGTCGATTGCCGGAAAATGATTTTGGTGTGCAAGCGCCCTGGATAATACGATGTGTCCGTCAAGTATACCCCGAACCGCGTCTGCAATCGGCTCATTCATGTCGTCACCATCAACCAGCACCGTATATAAACCCGTAATACTTCCCCTCTCGCCGGTTCCCGATCTTTCCAGCAACTTTGGCAGAAGCGCGAATACGGAAGGGGTATAACCTTTGGAAGTGGGCGGCTCCCCGATAGATAAGCCAACCTCCCGCTGCGCATTGGCAAATCGCGTAATAGAATCCAGCAAAAGCATCACCTGCATCCCTTTATCCCTAAAATACTCGGCAATTGTTGATGCAATGTACGCGCCCTTTACCCTTAATAATGCCGGTTTGTCGGAAGTAACGGAGACGATGACGGATTTTTTAATCCCTTCCTCTCCCAGGCTCTTTTCAATAAATTCCCGAACCTCTCTGCCTCGCTCGCCAATGAGCGCGATTACGTTGACGTCCGCCTCTGAATTCCTTGCAATCATTCCCATCAACGTGCTTTTTCCGACGCCGCTGCCGGCAAATATCCCTAACCGCTGCCCCTTACCGCACGTGAATAACCCATCCAGCACCCGCACCCCCGTTCTGAGCGGGTCTTTTATCCTGTCCCTTGTTAACGGGTCTGGCGGTGAGCTATAGATGGAGCGATGTTCCTCGGCCATTAACGGTCCTTTTCCGTCTACCGGCTCGCCCAGGCCTCCGATAACCCGCCCCATGAGTTCCATTCCAACCTTGATTTCCAACGGAGCGCCCGAGGCAATAACCTTGGTTCCAGGACTGATTCTGTCTACGTCACCGATAGGCATAAGGAGTATCTTCTTCCCCTTAAACCCCACCACTTCAGCCGGCACCAGCGTTTGGGCATTACCCAGTTGGATATAGCACAAATCCCCTATCGGTACAGCCGGGCCATGAGACTCAATCACCAAGCCTGCCACATGCGCGACCCGTCCTACGTGTCTTATGGTGGGCACCGCGTGTAACTTTTTTTGATACCGTTCAAAATCAATGAACTGCTGGCTCATTGGTATTCTCCACTAATGCTTTCCGGATTTCCTCCCAGCGTGATTCCACGTGGCTCTCCACGTTCCCAAAATCCGTTTCCACCACACACCCGCCGGGTGCA
This sequence comes from uncultured candidatus Brocadiaceae bacterium, assembly GCA_964355695.1. GTDB lineage: Bacteria > Planctomycetota > Brocadiia > Brocadiales > Brocadiaceae > JACVXV01. The sequence continues at coordinate 3,891 of CAYHFB010000043.1, read as the reverse complement.
ACGTTCCTGTCTTCAAGCACCCGAATACCTTCATCCGCTATTTTCATCCCTCCCAGCGTATTCATCTTTTTCAAATCTTCCGGAGAAACGCGCACGGCAACGAGCTTCTTCTCACCCACGTAAGTAAGCGCCTCCGCTACCGCCTGTTTCATGATATTGACGCTATTTTCGCTGATTTCGTAACCGACGGTTTTTTTGGCGATAGCCAGGGCAAGCCTTAAAATCTCCTGCTCACTCTCGCGCCATACTTTGTCCTTTTCAGCGGCCATTTGCCTCGTTGCATCCTGAAACAAATCCACCAACGATGCGTACTCATTTTTCAGCCGCTCAAACTCCTCCAGAGAGGCTTGTTCGCCTTTTTTATAGGCTTCATCTTTTGCGGATTCAAGCTCTTTCAACCGGTCATCTTCTTCTTTTTTCAGTAATTCCTGCTGGAGCGCTTCCTCCTGGTCAAAGTCGATTCGGTGCACTCTCGATTGCAAAAGATGAACGCCTCTGACTTCGGGCGCTGTGTATATTTTCTTGCTCTTCATACGAATTTATCAACGGCTCCTTTCGAGCCTTTCTTTTTAACAACCGCTTCGCCCTTCGCTTCCAACCTCTTTACGGCATCCACAACCTGCTGCTGGGCGGCCTCCACCTCAGATAGCAGTCGTGGTCCCAAAAGGTCTTTCTCCTCTCTTACCGAATCTCCCACGCGCTTAGACATGTTGCTGAAGAATTTCTTCTCAACTTCTTCGTTAGCAGTTTTCAACGCCAGGGCTATCACACGGTTGTCAACTTCCGTAAGTATTTTCCTCAGCGCTTCATCTTGAACACTAACAACGTCTTCAAATGTGAACAATAATTTTTTGATTTCATCCGCAAGCTCAGGATTTCGGTGGTTTATCATGTCAACCACACTCTTATCGGCAGCGCCCTCCATGCTGCTGATGATATCCGTCGCCAGTTTATACTTCTTCTTTGCGGGCATTTTCTGACGTTTATCCTCGTTTTTTATCTTTGAGGCAACAACGGCATTTACCTGCACGAGCAACCTCGCCGGAGGCGGGTCCATCGTTGATATGCGCATAATTATCTCGGCTTGTAACTCGGTGGGGAATTGCGACAGCGCCTTCGCGGCGCGGGGCGGATCGATATACGACAGGATAAGCGCTATCGTTTGCGGATGCTCGCCGACAATCAGACGCACAATCTCGTCGTCGCTGGCCTCCTTAAGTATCTGAAATGGTATAGGAAACAGCGTCCCATCTTCGACACTGGTATAAATTTCCTCCATTTTTTGAGCGCCAACTGCCTTTTCCAACAGCTTTTTGAACGAGGTGTTATCGTATTTGACCATGTTGGTATTTGAATACAATTCCAGGGACAGGTCATCCAACACCCTGTCTACCAGTTCTTTGTCAATGCGATTAAACTTCGTCATTTCCGCGGTAACCAACGCTATCTTTTCATCGTCAAGTTCCTTAATTATACCAGCGGCTGCATCAGCATCAAGGGTTGACAAGATGATTGCAACTTTTTGTACACCCGTTAGTTTTTCCATGTTTACTCATTTCTTGCCGCCACGTCTGCAGCAATCCATTGTTTCAGAGAATTTGCCACTGTGCCTGGGTTGCTTTTAATCTTATCAACAACCTGCTTGCGTAACACCACCCGTTTTGCTTCTGCAACCTTTTCCATGGTTTCTTCTTCCGAAAACGTTTCTACTGCAAGGGACGGTTTCTTTACCATCGTTTCCACTTCACCCCTTACTTTAGGCTTCTTGAGCTTTTTCATACTTCTCATCACAAAGAACAGGAAGGCCAGTACGGTTATGGCAAGAGAACCGTTCTTTGCCATCTTCAGCATAAAATCTTTCTGCTGTTCCTTTTTTGCCACGATTTCTTCCTGTTCGAGATGCTCATTAGGCTGTTCGTAGAACTGTACGTTTTGTATTTCAAAACTATCGCCGCGGTTAATATCATCGACACCTATCGCCTGTTTTACGAGCGCGGCAATACGCGTAATTTCGTCTTTATTTCGCGGAATATATGCCCTCACCATCTTTCCATCATCAGACTTCTTTTCTTCATACATACCGTCAAGAAGCACTGCAACCGACAACCTCTTCACCATTGCGCCATGATTACCAACAACACGTTCCGTCTTGCTCACCTCATACTGGTTTTGCGCCGTCTCCTCCTCTTCAGTCGGCCCGGCCGTCTGAATAATCCCGGACTGAGCCACATTAAGGTTTGACTGCACCCCGGCCATTCCTCCGCCGGAAAATGGCGCACCGCCGGATATTCTGGTCGTTACGGTTTGTACCTTGCTAACCCTGCGTTCAGGGTCATACTCAACCGACCTTTCATCTACGTTCTTGAAATCCAAATCGGCGCTTACGCGTACGACGGATTTGCCGACGCCCACGATCTTTTCCAGCATGTCCTGGGCCTTAGCTATATAATAATCTTCCATCTTCTTCTTTACATCCAACTGATCGTTGCTCGTTCCGGCGGTAGAGAAAGGAGATTCCTTTCTGGACAGCAGGTTTCCGCGTGTATCGGTAATGGTAACGTTTTCCGGTTTAAGCCCCTCAACACTCGAACTTACCAAGTGAGTAATGCTGGCAACCTGTTCCGGCTTCAAGGCGTTCAGACTTTTGTTTCTCAGCTTTAAAATAACGGAAGCCGTCGGATTCTTTGCTTCTTCAATAAACAAAGAACCTTCCGGCAAGGCCAGATGCACCTGCGCCCACTCTACATAGTCCAAATGCCTGATTGTCTTCGCAAGCTCTCCCTGAATAGCCCTTCGGTAATTGATACGCTGTACAAAATCTGAGGTGCCAAAACCAACCTTATCCAACAACTCATACCCCGACTCTTCACGCGGCAAACCTTTGCCTGCAAGCTTCAACCTCGTTTCATACACCTGCTCGCCGGGTACCATTATCGCAGTGCCGTTTCTTGCAATTTGATAAGGTATTTTCTCGCCTTTTAGAAAATCTACAACCTCCCCGCTCTCTTTCGCACCAAGCTCTCCGTACAGTAATCCATAGTCGGCGTTTCTAGCCCATTGCGTAACCCCAACAATACCGCCGATAAATCCCACGGTTAACATAATCATGATAAACTTGTGCGAAAAACTGATATTTTTCCAGATGTCACCAAATTGCCCCATAGTTTGTTTTAAATCGAAGTTCATGGTTTTCTATCTCCATCATTGAGCGCGCCATATAAATTCATAGAATTGCTATGCGGGTAGAGAGCAATTGTTGTACCAATGAAGCCCGACCATGTTTTCTGGTAATAATAGTTGTAACTTGCTTTAATATCTCATGTTACATATTTTGCGATTTGGTGCAATTCCGTGGGCGGAAGCCAACAAGCCCGATTTTGTATCATTTCTCTCTATCAAAAGACAACCTGATGTATATTATTTTGACAACGTGGTATAAAGCGCCTTCCTTTCCTTTGCACCTCATTTACCCTATTGTTTGATGTCCTGCAAGATACAAGATATGATAGCAGAAAACCAACACATATCAAGCGTGCAATTTGCGTTCAATCATGAATGGAGCTTCTTGAATACCGGAACACAGGCTATCATTTTAGACACTCCGCAGTTTCAGCATTTTCTGTGGTGGGGTGAACGGTTACATCCATTTCCGATTGAGTATGGGTACATTCCCCGTTTTTTGTGAACACGATACATCCCGTAATGGACTCCAGCATGGTACTGCGCGACAGAAAACCACGAATGCCTGCGACAGCATCTGTCGCTACAACCATCAAACCTGAAGGTTTGAGCTACAAAACAACATTTTGCAGAAAATTGGGAATGCACACGCTGAGTGTTGCAGCTCATGAGAACGTGACGACCATCTGCGGTTGGTAAATGAACATCAAT
>CAYHFB010000042.1:6740-14455 GCA_964355695.1 uncultured candidatus Brocadiaceae bacterium | reverse complement strand
ACAGGCGGACATTGGCAGGATAAGAAGTTTACAATAATTCGGGAATGCTCCCGATGAATTCTTAGAGGCTAGGTGAAATATTTAAAAGTTGTGCGTCGGTTAGCGTTGGCATAATAATGTTTTTCAATAAAAAGTTTAAAATCAAATCTTATAGCTGTTTAAAGCATGCTCAATAGTAAAGGTTTTAGAGAGGCTTCAATTAAATGGTAAGGTATTTAGGGCATTTTTACCGGTTTGTGAGGGATATTGTTAAAAGCCGGAATATCATACTTGAATTATCAAAAAAAGATTTTCGGACAAGATATTTAGGTTCATATCTTGGTATACTGTGGGCCTTTATACAGCCATCTGTTTATGTGCTTATTTTATGGTTTATTTTTCAGGCCGGGTTCAGGTCGTCGCCGGTGGACAAATTTCCTTTCATCCTCTGGTTGATGGCTGGTATGATACCTTGGATGTTTTTTACAGACAGTTTATCAAGTGCTACTCATTCGGTAACGGACTTTAGCTTCCTTGTTAAAAAAATGGTATTTCGTGTTAGTATCTTACCGATAGTGAAAATATTGTCAGCGCTGATTATTCATTTGTTTTTTATTGGATTTGTATTTTTAATGTTCTTAGTCTATGGTTATCCGCTTCATGGACATCTAATTCAGGTTATTTACTACCTTTTTTCAGGGATCGTTCTTGTCATTGGTTTATCGTGGATAACCTCGTCTTTAGTGATTTTTCTAAAAGATATTGGCCAGATTGTATCTATGTTGCTGCAATTCGGTTTTTGGCTAACGCCTGTGTTTTGGTCAACTAAAATTCTACCATTAAAGTATCATTTCTTTATAAAGTTGAATCCCATGTACTACGTCGTGGAAGGTTACCGGGGGAGTTTTATTTATAATGAATGGTTTTGGGAACATGGTAAACTAACGATATATTTTTGGGTTGTAACTATAGGTATTTTTGTCATTGGCGCAACTGTTTTCAGGAGATTGAGACCGCATTTTGCTGATGTTTTATGATAGATAAAGAAATAATTATTAAGGTGGAAAACCTCTCGAAAATTTATAAACTTTACGACAAACCAATAGACAGGTTAAAGGAATCTATTAATCCCTTTGGTAAAAAATACCACAGGGATTTCTTTGCATTGAGGGACGTCAGTTTTGATGTGAAAAGGGGGGAAGCCTTAGGGGTAATTGGCAAAAACGGCTCAGGGAAGTCAACGCTACTTAAATTAATCACTGGGGTATTAACTCCTTCCAGCGGCAACGTTACGGTAAACGGCAAGGTTGCCGCTCTTTTAGAACTTGGCACAGGGTTTAATCCAGAGTTTACCGGTATAGAAAATATCTATTTCAATGGGACTATCACCGGTTATACCAGGGAAGAAATAGACGCAAAGTTAGACAATATCCTTGAGTTTGCCGATATAGGCGACTTTGTGCATCAGCCGGTAAAAACCTATTCAAGTGGTATGTTTGTGAGACTGGCATTTGCCGTTGCAACAAGCGTTACCCCTGATGTGCTGATAGTAGATGAGGCGCTTAGTGTCGGCGACATTTTTTTCCAGCAGAAATGCCATGCACGCATGGAGGCATTGCAGAACAACGGCACCGTGCTTATTGTGGTTTCTCATGATATGAGGGTCGTTGAAAAGTATAGTACAAAAGTAATCCTTTTAGATCAAGGCGGTTGCCTTTTTTTAGGACCGCCGAATGAAGGTGTATGTCGTTATTATGCCCTAATTGAAAGTAACCGATCCTTACGTGATACTACGTCTAATAAATTAACACAACGTGAGTATTCATCAGAAACATATCTCGACCATGTTACAGATTGGCCACCTGAAAATGCCTTTCTCGACCTATCTCATGCGGTAGTATTTGGAGACAAAAATACTGCAAGGTGTACACGCGCGGCGCTTTGTAATGGGAATGGACATCCAAGCACTATCTTCGAAATTGGTGAGATGGCGTACTTTTACTATGAACTTGAAATCCTCAAAGATATTGAAGTGCCTCTTGCAGGAATACAAATCATCAATGATATAAACATAATGCTTTACGCAAAAAACGCAATGAATTATATGGCCAAAATACCGCATAGCGTTTGCAAAGGGTCTCATATTAGATTCCGACAAACGATCGAATTATCTTTAATACACGGTGAATATAGCTTTGTGATTGACTTCGCTACGTTGTCTGCAGACGAGTATGCTCACATAACCGAATTAAGTGCCGAACAAATTGGCACAAGATATGAGAATATCTTTTATATTAAGGGGCTTGGGAAATTCTTTATCCGTGAGAAAACCCAGGGGTTACGAATCCCATTTTATGGGTATGTTGATTTAAAAGGAGATTTTAAGTGTCAACTATTATAAAAATTAGCGCGCCCTTGTCCAAGCAGCTTTAAGGGGAAAATGGTTAGCGCCAAAAATATACTTAGTAAGCTGAAAGAAGCATTCACTCAAGGCGTCGTACTGCCCGTTGACGAGAAAAAGGATACTTCAGACTTGCCACTGAATGGACATGACTGGTTCACGGGAAACTATTCTTCCTGGGAAGAGGCAATGGCCGAATGCACCGGCTATGGCGCATCTAATATTTTTGAAAAGGTTAAAAACGCTCTTATCAAAGTGAAAAATGGGGAAGCTGTCTATGAAAGGGACTCGGTTTTATTCGATAAGACTGAATACTCTTTCCCGCTTCTGACGTCCCTGATGTATTCCGCTTTAGCCCTGGAACGCCGGCTAAGTGTTCTTGATTTTGGCGGTTCGCTAGGCAGTTCATATTACCAAAATAAAACATTACTCAATAAGCGGTGTTCATTAAGATGGTCTATCATCGAACAAGAGCATTTTGTTACCTGTGGAAAAGATTTATTTGAGGATGAAAATCTGAAATTTTACTACTCGATAAGCGAATGTCTCAAAGAAGAGAAGCCTAACGTTATTCTTTTATCCGGAGTGCTTCAATATTTAGAGAAACCATATCAATGGCTGGAAGAGCTACTGAGCTTAAATTGCGAGTATTTGTTAATTGACAGGACGCCATTCCAATATAGTGCGGCAGAAATAGACTACATAGCGATACAAAAAGTTCCTACAGTGATTTATGACGCCCGTATACCATTCTGGACTTTCTCAAAAAGTTTGTTGAACAAACTAGTCCCTAAATACCGTTTGTTATATGAATTCCCTGCACTGGACGGCAAGAATGAGAAATTTGAGTTTCTCGGCTTTTTTTTTGAGAAGAAGGCATGAAAAAATTTTCTGCTATATACTTTGATTTAACGGGAAATTGCAATGCAAATTGTCCTTTTTGTAAGACCGGGCTAGACAAAATTAAGGTTAAAAATTTCGTTATTCCTGAAAGATTTGAAAAAGGACTTCAAAAGCTTAAAGATATCGGGGTTATTGAGAATGATTCCGTTGTAAGCCTTTATAACTGGGGAGAGCCGTTTCTCCATCCGGATATTAATAAAATTGTTGGTGTCGTAAACAAACTGGATGTGAAATACGCCCTAAGTACTAATACTTCAATATTTCATGAAATCCGTCCGGAATTTGTAAAGAACCTACGGCACTTTATCTTTTCAATGCCGGGGTTTTCGCAGGACAGCTATGGACGCATCCACGGTTTTCAATTTGAAAAAATAAGGGGTAATATTGAAAGGTTTGTTTACACGGCCAGAGATGCCGGTTACGGCGGCGTCTTTACCATCTTTTATCACGTATATCAATTTAATGTTCTGGAAATACCGGCTGCCCGGAGATTTGCGGATTCACTTGGGATTACCCTAAACCCATACCTAGCTATTATGAACGATTGGCACGCGATGAATCAGATGGTTGATGGTAGTCTTTCATACGCGAATTTGCTGAGGTCATCAAGTGCCTTGTTTTTACACAATTTTGATGGTCTAATCCAGAAGAGTCCAGCAGGGTACAAATGTCCGCAGTGGGAGTATTTGACTATAGACGAGGATTGCAATGTGCTTGTTTGTTGTCAAACACCCAAGTACGACCCCGCATATATACTGGGAAATGTTTTGACTGATGATTTTCCGGATGTATTGGAGAAAAGAAAAAACCATCCGGTTTGCAACGCATGCTTGCAGAAAGGGTTGGCATATTACATTAACAATTCGATGGAACACTTCCCGATTGAGAATTTCCAGCTTTCTCGTATTGCTGAGGATAGGGTTGCAACGCCGTCTGTTTCTCCGACTAAGCAGTGTTTCTTGAACCGTATAAAATCAATTTTCCGATAATGAATACCGCGTTTTTGCCTGACTTCAAATACATTTTTACCAATCCATTCTTTATTACACGGCGGTGCTTATACGTTAATATACGCTATTTTTCCCGGTACTTCACGTCAGGTACACTTCTTGACATAGGTTGTGGAACCAAGCCGTATCGTGAATTATTTAGCGTTGAAAAATATGTTGGGATGGATTACGCTAAGGAAGGCGGTAACACGAATCCGTTGGCTGACATTTATTATGACGGAAAGATATTTCCTCTTGGTAATGACTCATGCGATTCTGTTTTGGCAACCGAAGTGCTTGAGCATGTATTTAATCCTGTGGAGTTTTTATTGGAGATACGGCGAGTTCTTAAACCGGGGGGATTATGCTTAATTACGGTGCCTTTCGTTTGGGATGAACATGAACAGCCTTATGATTACGGACGGTATACTTCTTACGGATTGAAACATTTAGTCCGTGTGGCAGGTTTTGAAATACTGGAATACAGAAAAACCGGAAACTTTCCGTCCGTGTTGGGGCAAATTATTTCATTATATCTTTACTATATATTTCACAAGAAACGTTTGACGTACCGTATTTTATTACCGACTCTTTTTGCGTTTGTACAAGGGGCCTTTTTGCTTTGTTCGAAGATATTTCCGAAAATTGATTATCTCTATCTGGATAACATAATTTTTGTTCGTAAACCTTTTATTTGATGTTAGCATAATCTGAGCGTTAAGTATTTATGACTCCCCTCATAGTAAAGAATTCCGGTTACATTACGCTTAAAAAAGTCCATGATGATCGAGACGGAAATTTGATCATTATGGAGGCATTGAGGGATATACCCTTCAGTATTAAGCGGGTTTATTATATTACGAACCTGGAGAGCAGCGTAAGTGTGAGGGGCAAGCACGCCCATAAATTGCTGGAACAGGTGATTTTTTGTATTCAGGGCAGTTTTACCCTTGGTTTGGATGATGGAGTAAACAGGCAGAAGATTTTGATGAATAAAGATAATGTCGGCGTAATCCTCGGGAAAGGCCTGTGGCATACCATGGAGGACTTCTCATCCGATTGTGTTTTGCTCGTGGCCGCATCCGATTACTATAAAGAAGAAGATTATATTCGTGATTATGACGATTTTTTAAAATTTGTTAGTATATGATTATCGAATACGAAAATCTTACAAAATCAAACATCGGTTTTTTCCCTGAATTTCAGAAATCTTTTGCAACCGTTCTTCAGTCCGGTTGGTTTATTCTTGGAAAAGAAGTTGAGTTGTTTGAAAAGGAATTTGCCGTTTGGAACGGTAATCGGTTTTGTGTGGGCGTAGCCAACGGACTTGACGCGCTTACCATTTCCTTAAAGGTATTAGATATTCAGGCGTCTTCCGAGGTAATTGTCCCATCGAATACATACATTGCAACTGTTTTAAGTATTTTACATTCCGGTCTTACACCCGTTTTTGTGGAGCCGGATATTCGGACATATAACATAGACCCGGAACTGATCGAAGAGGCAATCACATCGAAAACGAAAGTGGTTATGGTCGTTCATTTATACGGAAAGCCATGCGAAATGGGTCCGATATCAGATATATGCAGGAAGTATAATTTATATCTTATTGAGGACTGCGCCCAATCACACGGCGCTATGTATAAAGGGAAATTGACCGGTACGTTCGGGGACGTAAACGGATTCAGCTTTTATCCGACCAAAAACCTGGGCGCTCTCGGAGATGCCGGAGCCGTAACGACAGACAATTCCAATCTCGCCGAGAAGGTGTTGATGTTTAGGAATTACGGGTCGAAGGTGAAGTATCATAACGAAGTTGTCGGATTTAATTCCAGGCTGGATGAAATACAGGCTGCGTTTTTAAGGGTCAAACTGCGGTCGCTGAATGACATTACGGCTCATAAGCGAAAACTTGCCGATATTTATCACACCCAATTGAAGGATGATTTTATAAAACCCGTGCGTAATCCGAACCACTACGACGTATTTCATATTTATAACATCCGCCATGAAAAGAGAGACGCCGTTCGTGAGTTTCTCCTGAAACGTGGAATAAAAACCGAGGTACATTACCCAACGCCGCCCCATAAGCAAAAAGCCATTGCCGCATCGTATGCGGGAATATCGTTTCCAGTATCTGAGGAAATACATAAAACGACCTTAAGTCTTCCCATTTCATTCGGACATACGGTTGACGAGATCGAGAGGGTAGCCGAAGTTCTTAATACATTTTGAGGTAAACCTTGATTCGTAATTATTGCACATTGTTCAATAAAAAATATCTGTCACGCGGACTGGCTCTTTATACTTCGCTGAAAGAACACAGCCCGGGTTTTCATCTGTACGTATTCTGCTTTGATGGAGAGACATACGACTTTATTAGCCGCCAGAATCTTGAGTCACTCACGCCGGTTCAATTAACCGAGTTCGAAGATACTGAGCTTTTACGAGTCAAACCGGCGCGGACGTTGGGTGAATACTGCTGGACGTGCACTTCTTCGACTATTTTATATTGTCTAGAAAAGTTTTCCCTGCCGGAATGTACATACCTTGATGCGGATATACTTTTTTTGGGGTCGCCAGAAGAAATTCATTCCGAAATGCCCGCTGGCAAATCCGTTCTTATCACGGAACACCGTTATAGTCAAGAATATGCTATAAGTGAGATGTATGGGAAATATTGCGTACAGTTCCTAATGGTTAAAAACAATCCTGATGGTTTCAAAGTGCTTCGGTGGTGGAGAGACCGCTGCATCGAATGGTGTTCTGCGCGGGTTGAAGACGGTAAATTCGGCGACCAGAAATATCTGGACGACTGGGTTGTTAGATTTCCCGGAGTTGTCCATGAACTTCAGCATTTGGGAGGCGGAGTCGCCCCATGGAACGTTCAACAGTATGAATTTGAACAAAATAAAGATGGGCGAATTATTGGTTACGTCCGCGCAACGTCCGAACCGTTTTCCCTTGTGTTTTATCATTTTCACAATCTAAAGTTTGCACAGGCAGAGGCTTATTTCCATCCGGTGCCGTTTTATAAAATCTCAAACAGAGTTTATGAAATAATCTATAAGCGTTATTTGATTTGTCTAAAAAAAATTCAATGGAAGTATGACCCGGAATCGTCGATTTCTGAATTCCCGGACATACCTTCTGAAGTTTCCGAAGATGAGATGGAAAACGAGATTTTGAGTTCCTTTGTATACGATTCGCCTGCTTACCGAAGCCTGCTTGCATTGTACGACAAGACTAACCAAAGATATATAAAAAGAGATTCCTCAAAGTGTGAGGTGGAACTATTTGAGATTTTCTTAAATTCAAATTATCACCTTACATGCACTTATGACCGCGGGGAAAAGTTGTTATATGAAGCGAATGCCATCCGTACTCAGCTTGAAATCATGATTGATCGTTGGAATTGGTGTAAGGTTGATTCCTTTTTATGG
>CAYHFB010000042.1:0-6640 GCA_964355695.1 uncultured candidatus Brocadiaceae bacterium | reverse complement strand
ACAGCCCACAGTACCGTATCGGGAAGACGCTATTATGGCCGCTACGCAGGATGCTCAAATAGTTAGCGGTCTCGCTCTCTTAGGCGACGTCAATAAATAAAGGTATCGTGTCTGAGTGTAGCGCTGATCAAAGGACTACATTTTCTGACAACAGATGCAACCATTGTTTATTAACACCGCCTTAGCCCTATAGGCAAAGGGGATTAGTAATCTGGTCGATGAAAAAAGGCTGGGTTTTTGGTCACCCATGGATTCCTAGTTTTATCTTCCAAGCACTGCAGGTTGCTTTGACCGTTCATATACTATGGGACTATTCTTAATTAATTTTTGGTAGTGCTGCTGCCCATAGTGTTAGTGGTGTTTCAATACGGAGTGACTATGCTGATTAAGTAATGGTATTATTTTGGTAAGTATTATCATGGGATAGGTAAAATGCTTCGCAAAGAAATCAGGAAATCTATCTTCAAGACGGAACAATACATCAAACATCTTTTTTCCAATAATGTTATTCGGTATAAACATTTTCTGGACATCTGCGGTAAATGAACGCCATGGCACGATATTTACACGAGCAATATCACTAAATCTGTTCCACCATTCAATAGGATGCGGGTAGAAATACAGGCTCAAGTCGTCTTCCGTTTCCATTTTTTTCTCTGGCTTTTTAAAAAGGCATTTTACCCTGTATCGCACGTGGATAGGTAATGATGAGCATAGAGAGGAAATGATGGTATTTGGATTACTATATACAATAATCACTGGTTTTCCTGGCTTAGTAACATATATCAATTTACGCACTGCTTCCTCTTGCTTGTCTTTATCGATGTGATAAAGGGTATGGAGGCTAACCACGCAATCAAAGAAATTTTCCTCTAGGAAAATGTCGAAAAAGCTGCCATGCAAAAACACACCGTGATCGCCAATTTTCTTTTTTGCATTTTCTAAGGCTTCTGAAGATAAATCGACACAATACCTCTTCTGGAAGTTCCTTGAATACTCCAAATACTCTTTATATTGTATAGGGCCAGACGCCATGTCGAGTATATTCACTCCATTGTCAGGGATATGCCTCAAAACTCTCAGTCTGCATTTGCTAACATACTCCTTGGCATGTTCTCTTAAATCTTCCCATCTTCTTGCGTCTTCAGTTATTCCCTCTTCTGTTTCCCAGCCGATGGTATTATAGAATTTTGAAACACGCTCTTCTGCATTGCTCATTGGTATTAATGTTTCCTAAGAATTATATGGTTAAAACATGATGAATATTATCGGCTAGACATAGTGGTATATTTTTACCGCCCTTTAAGGATGCCTTTTCCATGTGCGTTTTGGGAAATGCATAATATCTTGTTGTATAAATCGACATGTTGACGAATAATCAATTTGGGGCTGGATATTTTAATGATAAAATCATGAAGTTGTTCAGGTCGGTATTTTCCTTCTTTTTGTTATCGTTTACATAGCCAATTTTTAAAATTTCTACGGACGTTAAATTCAGACTGAAGTCAAAATGTCCAAAAATCACGGCGACAATCTTTTTTGCAATATTTAATTAACCATTTCTGAATGACGTTTAGTATGGGTTGAATACGCGGAAATCTTTTCCAGATATAGACTATCAAAGGGCGCAATATATCCTTGTGGGTTAATTCTTTGTTCTCACCATGCGAAAGGCCAAAGAATTGTGTTCGAAGCTTTGCCCGCTCACCGCATTGCGCCCATTTCGTTTCGTGTATGTTCACCATGGAGTTATCCTTGCTGGCGGATCGCCAGTGCCAATTAGCAGTCACTCGCCATGAGAACAAAAAGTCGCTTCGACGCAGAAAAAGAAAATAGAGATACATGTCTTCCCCGACGATTAGTTTCGGATCTGCAAAATCTCTTTCTTGCAGCACCGATTTTCTTGCCAGCCAAGCGTTGGACTGCACAAAATTATCGAAGCGCAAAATCCGCTGCCTTTCGAACTGATCGAAGAAAATCAAATGTTTATTCTCTTTTATCTGTGCGCCGATGGGGCCGGTAAAGTTAATCTGATCATAGTAGTGCCCCGGCTCATCTTGCACTTGAACGCAGCCGCTATACGCGACAGGGTAATCGTTGCTAGACTCAAGCAAGGCAACTAATGAACTGATATGGTTGCAATGGAGGGTATCGTCGTCATCCTGGTTGCAAAAATACTCGCCATCAACAGCACGCATTCCATCCCAGAGCGATGTGCTCCGAAACCCCGTGGGTTTTGATGCAATCCGCTTGATAGATGTGAAACGTTTTTTGTATTTTTCGAGCAAAGTGTCCAGAACGGGAACTTCTTGATAACTCACCAATATCAGCCCAATGTTCGGATAGCTTTGTGCGGCCAATGAGTCGAGGCAACGCTCAATATAATGCAGACTTCTGCCGCCGATACGTACAATGACTTCAACCTTTGGGCTGATATTGCTGTGGATGCTGACATCGTAATGACCAGCGCTTCTTACCCGCCCCAAAAAATCCGGCAGCTTTGCAAGCAATTTTTCAAGGGCGAAATGTTCGTTGAATATGGCATGGGATTTAGCTGCCAACTCCGTCGCCTCCGCCGGATGAGAACGAATCCATGCAAAATGTGCGCGAATTTGAATGACTTTGGCTGCAGCATCCGCGTCTTGATCCACGTAGATTACCGAATCGCCAAAGTTGCGTTTGGCAAAGTTTGAGTTTTCAGTGATGATGACGGCACTAGCCGCAGCAGACTCGAATATTCGCATGGAGGGCACGTCATGTTTCAAGTGCTCTTCTCTGTGCAAACAAAGAGCGACTCCCGCTTCGTTGATTCTGTCAAATATCGTGATACCATCAAAAGGAATCCTGCCCTTGTAGGCTACGCCGAAACGCGCCCACTTGGCGGGGTTGCCGTAGAACGAAACCGGCAGGCTGGCATGTAGTCCCATGATGAGATCGCCGTGCCGATCTCCATCCCAATGCACACCGGCATAAAACAGCGAAGGATCACTCAAGCTCGGTGGGCGAAATTCTGTTCTGGGGGCTGTTGGTAAAAAATTCCAATCGGAGACCGGAGTGTCTTTCCTGGTAGAAAACAGCAAATCTTCCAAATAGCTGCGGACACTCTCTGACCCAGCCAAATAGCCGTCATAGCTGAGAATAGTTCGTATCCGCGAGGGGTCGTGACGATAAAAATCCGGAGGGCTCCAAAGCAGGCCAATCGTCGGGATTTCTGTAAGCTTCGGAGAATACTCGTGGGTCACGATGACACAATCAGCTTGTGCATTGAGGACATCTTCAGAGGTGACGGCCTCAATACACGTCCAGCCCAGATTCAAGCAAGCCAGCTTCAAGCGGGCAATGAATTCACGCTCGGCCGAATACTCAAGATTGGGCCAGGAATTTAGTACAGCTATACGCAATTTAGTACTCCTTGTATATTCCATGTATCTTCCGACCAGTTACAAACCACCCTTTTCGATGGTCTGAACAGTTTGTTTTGCCATTCAAAACGACCAACGCCTCTCCATCGCATGGTCGCAAGGCGCAAACGCAAAGCTTGGGCAGCAAGCGTGGACACTTGTCCGCCTGTTCGCGAAAACACCGATCCGGCTTCCTCCATGTATTGCTGAAAATTGGTCGATGTTTTTTGCGTGGCGTGTTTGCGGAAACACGCTAATGGTACGTCAATTGCGCATAGTTCATCTGCCGGATGAATGCAGAAGCTTCATGGCCCATGGCAGAAAGATTGTCCCCACAAAAAAAAACGTGCGCGCTAAAACCTGAAACCATAGTAGTGCTAATCAACATTTGGCTAAGGTCTGACCGTTCCTTTGATATGGGACAATAAGTGCCGTGCAAAGCGCTGAGCGGGTCGTTCTACCGAGTGATGAATAATTACTGCAAGAATAATCGAAGCTACAATGGCGATAAAGCATTTGACTGAGAATGGCAGGTGGGATCGTGCCATTAAATTGAGTATGAACATCCCCACCGGCAAATGAACAAGATATAAAGCGTAGCTGATGTCTGCAAAAAATGAAATTGGTCGAGGGCATGACCTGATGCCCGAAATCATCAAGCCATAAAAAATCCCTATGCCAAAAACGTAATTCCATATCCTTCCACTATCTGTTCTAAAAAGCTCGCCCGGGAAGCGGCCATTATAAACCGAAACAAATATTGAAGCGTTGATCACGAACAGCGCGATAGCTTGCTGACCAGATATTATTTTCTGTTGTTCGAGATATAGAATGCGTCCAACAAAAAATATGGGCAGATATACAGTGAAGTATCCAAAGTAGGATAGATATGGCACTTCTCTCATGGGGAAGGTCAGCAATGCATAGATACCGAGCATGCCAAGTGTCGATCTAACGGGGAACTTGCGCATAAAATTGATAAGTAGGGAAACTATCACATAGAAAATTATTTCTGGCATAAGACTCCAAGCCACGGAAAGCGCACGGGGTGATTCCGTGAACCAACTCAGCATGAAGGCACTTTTTATGAAGTCTGTTAGAGCAACAGCATCGGTTCTGTATATTGGACCTAAGTCATAAGCGTTTGATATCGTAACCAGAATGAACGAAATCGCCGAGCAAATAAACAACGTTGGGAAAAGCCTAATGACTCTTTTGATCAGGAACTCTGTCCTGGTTTCCTTTTGTGCAACGGCGCTGATGATGTATCCACTTATGAGAAAAAAAACAACAACACCAAGCTGACCGCCACCGTCTGATATTTGGAGCGGAGCTAATATTATTATTTTATAGAACTGAAAGAAACTCCAAACCTTATTCTGTTCCAATAGCCACAGGCCAGGCACGTGAGTCCAAAGAACTATGATGGGCGCTAATCCACGTAGGATATGAATGAAGGCAATCTTTTCATTACCTGAAATGTCTTTGCTGGATATCTGACTAGTCTTCATCGTTCCGTGAGTTGTTCCAAATTTGGTGCAAATTGCTAAGAAGATTATCCGTCATAATGATTTAGGCCAAGAAACTCAATTTTCCGGGCTACCGTTATTAATTTTGCTATTTTTCTCATCCACTAAAATATATAAAAACTTAACTCCTTGATTTTATAGTAGATATGACTATCCATGGTATAAACAATATCTTGTTTTTTAGTTTATGTGGCGGCTCTATATAATACGTTAGAATATATCACAAGAAGGAACAAAAATACAACCGAAAATCAAGACTCGTGAATGTGGATGACGATATAGTTCATAATTTTACTGCAAGTCTGTTATAACAAAAAAACAAACTTGACTATAGTTCAAAAACGAAGTAGTATGACACCATAAGTTTCTCAAATGACATAAGATAACGTGATAATTGAGAAGCTTGGTATAAAATTAAGCGACGTTCCGCTGAACTGTTCAGTGAAGCCGATACTGCTTTGCTGCTTCACCACTTGTCACGGATGAATGCTCACCCCCAGTCACCGGTGCTGCTTATCTCGCATCTTCGTTAAACAGACGCAGAATTTATGAAAATTCACCCACTCGAAACTCAGAATATCCAGAATAAAGGTTTTATATTAGATGGCAGAACTGGTAGTTTTCCCTTCCCTGTTTGAGGGTTTCGTTACGCCCCGACGGAACAGGACAAGCTCCCCACACAAAGAAGGAGATGTAATTTGAACAAGTATTTCGTGGATAATAACATATTACCTCCGCCGACTATTGATAACTATATAACTAAACCCATTAATCATAACCGAAGTGAGGGTGGGCTTCGGCACAGAGGTGTGTTTCAAATAAAAGGTGGAAGCAACAAACCGCTTGTAAGCGTCATTACCGTTGTTTACAATGGAGAAAAATATCTGGAAAATACCTTCCTAAGTGTGCTTAATCAAACATATCATAATATTGAATATATCGTGATTGATGGCGGATCAACAGACGGTACATTGGACATAATAAGAAAGTATGATAATCGTATTTCATATTGGGTCAGCGAGCCTGATGAAGGAATAAGCGACGCCTTTAATAAGGGCGTTTCGCTTGCTTCTGGGGAGATCATAGGGATAATCAATGCGGACGATTGGTATGAAGTAGATACTGTGGAAAAAGTTGTTGAGCGATTTTCCGAATGTAAAGCAGACGTTGTCCATGGGGATGTTTGTCGTGCGGTGGAAATGATAATTCCTGATGAGGCTATGTTGCGTTATGAAATGGCGCTTAATCATCCTACGGCATTTGTTACTTATCGCGGCTATCTCAAAACCGGCCTTTTCCGCAATGATTTTCGCTATGCAATGGATTACGAGTGGATGTTGAGGGCAAAAAACATCGGGCTAAGTTTTTCATATATAAACCAATACCTGGCAAATATGCGTTTAGATGGGGTTTCCGATCGGGGATGGCGAATGGTCTTAAGGGAATTCTTGAACGCTCAGAATTTACATTTTCCAAACCAAAAGCTCTTTAATTATTTGTTTTTTGTGTTTCAGATAATCAAAAGAACCGTTAGGAATGTATTGGAAAAGATGTGGTTGCAAAGAGTGGTACGATTTTATCATGCGCATAATTCGCTAGTGAGAAAACATAGTTTAAGAGTGTAATAGAAATTCATGGCCGATATATCAATAAATGCACGTTTTCTGACCCAACCCATTACAGGAGTCCAAAGGTATGCTTTGGAACTGA
>CAYHFB010000041.1:0-14548 GCA_964355695.1 uncultured candidatus Brocadiaceae bacterium | reverse complement strand
CTTCGGAAGGTGCTTCGGAATGGACTCACCCATAATATCGTGCGGAGGAAAACACCTGGTATTCATTTCCTTTATTCAGCATCAACGTCAGGAAAGACCTGACTCATTTGTCTGCAATACAAACACATCACGAATGACGATTCCAAATACATCAGAGGGGTAGAAGTGTGTCAATCACTTTTCTCTTGAGGGTAGGGATGAACAAGGCGAAAACCTTACCTTTGCGCCAAAACACCTGTGCTTCTTTAGAAAATTCGCGTTGTGTTATTTTTATTGACAATCAGTATGCAGATCACGTATGCGGTCAGCGTCGCGTTTTGGCGATACGCTCTACCTGTTCGAGGTAACGGGCTATATCATCAAGTGGCTTGACTTCCTGTGCGCGGCGGAGCAGCGGGACGGCTTCGGCGTACCGGCCCATGCCCACCAGCGCTTGCGCATGACGGATTTTGGCTCTGACCTCGAAGGCGTCAAGGCTCGAAGCCCGTTCGTAATAGAAGATGGCCCGGTCGGGTTCCTTCTGCGCGGAATAATGTTGTCCCAGCAGCATGAGCGCCTCGCCATCAAGAGGGTCTAGCTTTACGATCTCTTCCAATACGCCTGCCGTCTCGGCGCTGCCTGCGCCCTCGGCCATACTGAGACGCGCCTCAAGCTTGAGCAGTTTCCGGCGATCTCCCTCTTCCATCTGATTCTCCCACGCCTCACGGACATGCGCCGCGACCAGCCGGGCTTGAGCAAGCGCGCCGCGCGCGGCCAGCATCTCGGCGGACTGCAGCGGCCGGGCGAACGGCTGTTTTGCATCCACGTCAATTGCCCGCAGGTAGGCGCCCGCAGCGAGGTCTATGAGATTCTCGGAGACGTAGACGTTGCCGAGCGTGTAAAGACTGTCCACGGTCGCTTTGCCAAGGCGGTCCACGGCTTCAAGGTTTACGGCGGCCTTGAGCGGTTGTTTCAAGCCGAGATATGCCTGGGCTTGCAACAACCAGAAATCGGCTTTGTCCGGGTAGCGCCCGATGAGTGTCTCCAGCAGGGTGACTGCGTCCTCAAACCTCTGTTGCTTAAAAACGCATCGGGTAACGCCAAGCCGCCACTCGCAGTTTTCAGGCTGAAGCAGCAAGGCGTTGCGGTACGCGGCCTCGGCGGCCTGATAATCCAGTTTGGCGGCATAAGCGAATCCGAGCAGGCCGTATGAATAGGCGTCTCCGCCGCCAAGTTCGATCATCTTCGTAAAAGCGCTAATCGCGTCGTCGTGTTTGCCGTTACGGACGTAAATCAGCCCCAGGTTGCGCCAGGCGCGGCGGAAGCTGGGAAACTTTGCTACAGCCTTTTGATAGTTGCCGAGCGCATCGGCCATATTGTCCTGCTGGAACTGAATACCACCCAGGGTAAAATCCAGGATCGCGGAACAATCCGCCTTCATCCGACCCTTGAGCACACTCTCGGCCTTTGGGAGGTCATCCGCCATCAGGGGACGTACCTTTTCAAGTATCGCGACCTCTTCGGGCGTAATACGCGGTTCAGACTCGGCGTTAATGCCATAGTAAGCAACGAACTGCTTCTTGAAGACAGGATCATTCCATACGTCCAGTTCCTGCTGACTTGCCTGAGACGCCCATGTCTGTGGAAAGGCATAACAGGTTATTACTAATACCCAAAAAAATAGCGAGAACGAACGTTGTTTGAAATTCGGCATCTGTAATTTTAATGTTTTCATAGTTATTGTCCTTTTGCTCAAATAATAATAGTTAAAACGCCAAATACAATAAAGCTCCAGAGGATATATCTATTGTTTAGGAGCCTTTAATTCCGGCTAAGCTGTTGTGGAAAATAAGAGGTATAGGCGTCATTCTTTTTTTCAAGCTGCCCGGATTTGTTTGTCAGAATTCTCTGTTTTTCCAACCGTATCACTCGTTTGGAAGGACTGGAATTGGTACTTGAGTCCGTGCTTCCTTTTATGGCGTTTTTGTACGGCTGCGTCAACAACAAAAGCTGCGCGGCAGCGGATTCGATTTCAAGTCTGGCCTTTTCCTCACGGAAGTTAAGGAGGTTGAACGGAATGAGCGCCGTAATCGCTATACCCAATCCGAAGGCCGTGGCAATGAGCGCTTCGGCAATGCCGCCCGTGATAGCGCCGGGCGTGCTCAGTTCTCCACCGATCAGCGAAAACGACCCCATCATGCCAGTGACGGTGCCCAGTAGTCCGAGCAACGGCGCAAGCGTAATCACAATGTCAAGCAACGGGATACCACGCCGGAAGCGCTTTAGCTCGTTTTCCTGCGCATATAATAACGCGTGCTCCAGCGATTTATGCTTGTGCGCCAACGCGTAGCCCAATGCGCGCACGACGTAATACTCCGTCGAACTGCTTATATGAATCGCGCGCTCCATCTCGCCCCGGCGGACTGCCGTGAGGAAATCCTGCACCAACTGCGGGTTGCGCTTACGCTGCTCGACGATCAGGAAGTTGACGCGCTCTATGACGGCGCCTAGCGCCAGGACTGATGCGCATACCAGCGGCCACATGACCGGCCCGCCTTTTTTAAAGACGTGAACAATGCTGTCGTCGTCAAACATTACCTTAAATATGCCGGCGCGCCATATACCGGCGCAGGCCAACAGCATAATACAGAAGAGAATCGCCGCCATACCCCGCGGCCGTAGCCTTGCCATTGACCAACGGGAAGGCGGTGTTCCAGCGTCGGTAAAATGACGGACGTGCCCAAATAGTCTGTTTTTCATAATCGTTAACCCGGTTGAAAACGTATTGAAGCGCGCATCTTGCAGGACACGCGTCGTCCGGACTTGATTGCCGGCTCGAATTTCCATTGTTTGATAGCATCAAGCGCTGGTTTCTCGAATGCAGTATGCGTGGATTTCTCAATGCGCGGTTTGGTAACCTTGCCATCCGAATCCACGACAAAAAGGATGGTAACGACGCCTTCGAGTTTCTTGCCGCGCATTTCAGCAGGGAAGACCGGCGCAGATTGAAAAATCGGACGTGGCTTCTGGTCAATTTCAGCCAGGTTGAACGCGCCTTCCATTCCGTCGCCCAGTGCGCCTGCTTTACCCGTACCGCCAATGCGGCCTCCGGACGACAAACTGAGCGCGTCGGCAAAGTCGCCTCCGCCCGTTTGTCCACTCAGTGCGGCCTCAATGGAGCTAAGGCTGGCGGCTTCCAGCTCCGGCGCGTTGGCAGCGGCCGATATTTCCAGGTTGCGAACAATCTCATCGGCGTCCGGTACTTCCTCCGCTTCCTTTTCTTCAGTCTCTAACTCCTGTTCCTTCAATTTCTCCTTTTCACCGGCGATGTCGTCATCGCGTAACAACTCCACTTGCTGCAGCGAGCCGTGAGTCTTTGAGCGGTTCTTGAATAGCGCCCCTCCAAACAGGATGACTCCCGCGTGCAACGCGATGGCGCAGGCTATGCCGATGTAGAGATTGATCTTAATCTTCATTTATTTCTTGTCCGTGGTAATGCCGACCTTGTTAATGCCGATTTTACGCACCTCGTCGAGTACGGCGACAACGTGTTTGAAATCTGCCCCGCCGTCGCTGTTGATAATGACCTTTGGGTCTTTGGAGGTAGATTTAAGCGTTTGTAGCTTCAACGGCAATTGCGCGATGTTGATTTTCTCTTTGTTGTAAAAAACGTCGCCTTTAACGGTGACGCTGAGCGTGACGGCCTTTTCCATGTCCTTCTGATCGCCAAGCGAAGCGGAAGTGCCGGCAGTAGGCAGCGACACCTGCACACCCTGGTTTTTCGTCATCGAGAGCGATACCATGATGAACGTCGCCAGGAGAAAGAAAATAATGTCAATGAGCGGGATGATTTCAATCCGCGCTCGTTTTTTGCCGTAGCCGTTTGATGGACTGTGCATGGTGACTCCTCTGTTAAATAACAACTGATTCTTAATAATTATATAAACTATGCTGCTTATGACAGCTATTCCAAAGCGCTAACTCAATATTTGACAGGATAACAGGATTAACGGGATATTTACTTATCATGTTAATCGTTAATATATAGCCAAACAAGTCATGGTTTCGATGCTTAAACCTGGAAATACAAGGGGTACACACTGCATTTCTCAAAACAATGAGACTTTTTGCTACAAGTCCTGTCTATCCTGTTATCCTGTCAAAAAAAAGCTAGCGCTTATGGGATAAACCCCTGCGCTACAAATGTCCGGCAGTGTACGGAATAGATATTTGATTTGTTGGGTTTCGCTTCACTCAACCCAACCTACACAACTTGATCGATCGTAACCGCCTGGCTTTCTTGCGGATGCATCAGTAACTCCAACTGCGTGGCGGCCAATTCTATTTCTCGTCTGGCCTCTTCCGACTTGTTGTTGAGGATGTTAAACGGAATGAGCGCCGTGATTGCTATGCCCAAACCGAACGCCGTGGCAATGAGTGCTTCAGCAATGCCACCCGTAATTGCGCCGGGCGAGCTCAACTCACCGCCAATCAACGAAAACGATCCCATCATTCCAGTTACCGTGCCAAGCAAGCCGAGTAACGGCGCAAGCGTTATCACCGTGTCTAAAACGGGAATACCGCGCCGGAAGCGTTTTAGCTCCTGCTCCTGAGCAAACAACAGGGCATTTTCGAGTGACTTCTCTCTATGCGTCAGCGCGTAACCTAATGCGCGTAGGACACAAAATGCCGACGCGTTGCTGGTGCGGATCGCGCCCGCAGTATCGCCTTCTGATACTGCTGAGAAAAAAGTATCCATCGCTTGCGGGTCGCGCTTGCGTTGCTCGTTGACCAGGAAACAGACGCGCTCAACGACCGTGCCAAACGCCAGGAGCGCCGCGAATAACAACGGCCACATTATCGGTCCGCCTTTTTTAAAGAGGTGGACCAGGCTGGTCTTTTGCACGCGCGCCTTAAGGGCGCCGCCGCGCGTTGGGTCAAGCGGCATCATTCCTTCGCCGTTCGCAACTAAGGCGGCGATGCCTCCCTGTAGCAAGCCTTCCAACGGACGAATCATCGGATTGGGAGAGCCTGATTGCGGTATGGCGAGGCCTGCTGCCCCCCCGGTATTGGCGCAAAACAGGGCTACCGGCCCGATGATAACAAACTGGCCTTCAGACACTACGCCCTGCAAATCCACGCCGACGCCAGGGAACCGCATTCCACCTGAGACGTCAAACAACCGATTGAGCGAGACTTTGACCAAGGCGATCTGCCGGGTGAATTTCTCCGGCATGGCGAGTGTGGTATTTTCTGCCGCCTGCCTGGCGGTTTCAACGGCTTTACCGCAGTACTGAAGTTCGCTGACGTTGATCTTCGATTCGAACGTGCGGGCATACTCGTCGAGCAAGGCGCCGATATAGACAAGTTCATCCTGCCGGGCTTTCACCTCCGCCTTAATGGTTGCAATCTCGAGATTGCCGGAGTCTACCAGGCGCGTGACTTTTTCATAACCGCGGCGGAGTTGCGTGAGCTTCTCCTCCATGGCCGATAGTTCCTGCGCGAGCGGTAGTTTTTCTGCAATTATCTGATCGCGCAGACCGGCTAAATCCTGAATGCCCTTGGACAACTCTTGTCCGGCGGAAAGTGATAACCGGTTTATGGCATCGTTGGATGGCGGCGTTTCGGCAAAACTGCTAACGGTCAGGCAATTGATAATAAATATACCACTCAGTGTTCTAATAAGATTTCTCATTGTATCTTCACCGGGAGATGCACAAAGTCAGGGGTGCGTTTGCCGTCAAGAATTTCCAGAGCTTTAATGACTTCGCTTGCAACTGCCTTTGATGTACCCCATTTCCAGCCGTCGTCGGTGGGGCGACCAATGCCGCCCTCACCGCGAGCGCTGACGTAGTAGGCCTGGGCGAGACCGACATACATGACCTTGACCTCCGACGGCTTGCCGTCGGCGAGGTGGTGAACCTCATAGCTAACGGTAATTTCGTTGTTCGTCTTGTTGAGTTCGTTAAGAATGCCAAGGACGTTTTGGAACCGCTCGGCTGCGGAAACGCGTGTTTTAACCGTGTCTTCCGGCATCCGTTGATACAGGGGTTGAAGCTTGGTCTGAACAGGTTCAGGGAGCGTCTTGAACAACTGGCGGACGTCTCCTTCCATGCTGGTGACGGCTTCGGTCAACAGGGTATTTGCAGCCTTGAGTTGGTCATTTTCGGCGAGCAGGTCGCTGCGTTTCTTGTTAGCCTCGGTAACGCCGGCCTCGGCCTGCCCTGTTTTTTCCTCCAGGGTGGCGACTTCTTTTTTGATGAGTTCCAGGCGTCCTAGCAGTATCTCCTTGCCCTGTTGCCAGTCTTTACGTTCCCGTGAAATGATCTGCTGGATTTCAATCCACTTGTCCATCGTCAGACGCGTTTCTTCCAGCGTCGGCGAGGCGGGAATGTTCTCCGTATTGCCTGCGCGCACGGCTTTTTCATGTTCATTCTTCACCGGTTCGGCCTGACGGACGACGTCTTTCCGGTTCTCTGCGTGAACGTCCTGTAAGCAGACAACCAGGAAAATAAAAATTAAAACTTTTTTCGTTTTCATACTGTTTGACCTCCGATCATTGATTCATGTTTACTGAATGTTTGCTAAAAATGTTGCATTGCCACCGAATATCGAACGAGGAACGCAGAATTACGAGGTTATCTTACTCACTTCAATATTCTTTGTTCTATATTCGATATTTGATTCGTTAGGTTTCGCTTTACTTTCGGCACTTTTGCAACGCCGAACTTCGTTGTCGGGCAATGACAGTGGATAAACCCCCGCACTATGAAATTACCATGACCCGCTTACACTAAAGGCAAAATCCATACCCTTTGTATAAGAGGTTCTCACCGCTTCATCACCAAGATAATCGGGTGGGCGGTAGACCTCCGTGATTTCCGGATTGAGCAGGTTTTTGGCCATAAACGACAGATTAAAGTTCTTTCCCAGTTTTTTGGACATACTCAGATTCAGGGTGCCATATTCGGTTGCATAGACGTCCGGCACGTAATGTCCATTCCTATTTCCTGCGCCGGCCGTCAGGGTATCGCCTTTTACCGTATAAAAGATCCCCATTTGTGCGTCAAATCGCTCAATATCATACGTCAGGTAAATAGTATAAAGGTGCTCGGGTGTATTCATCATGTCGCGGGTAGTCGTCTCTACACCAGCGTCGGCAAGGTGTTCCGTTTCAATTTCAGGGAGTGTTACCTCTGACTTAATAAACGTTACGTTGCCGCCTGTCGAAAATGCTTTCATCGCATCACAGTAATGCCCCAATTGCTGTCGCATTTCGAATTCAACACCACTCAACTTGCCTTCCGGAAAATTCATCGGCGTTGTAAATGAAAATGCGTTAACCAGGTCCTGCACGTATTCAATAGGGTACTTGACGTCTTTATAGAACCAGGAGGCTGATATCAATCCTCCGTTATAGGGTGTATAATCAATACGCAGGTCGTAATTTTTCAAGGCGCTCATTTGCAGTGCAGAATTTCCGATAAAGATGTCGCTGCCAAGGAATTCCTGCTGTTGAATGGGCGTGAGTTCTTTAAAGGTAGGGCGGGCCACGGTTTCGCTGTAGGAGCCGCGCAGGGTAATCGTTTTGACCGGCGTCAATATACACCCGACCGCAGGCAGCACGTCACCCTGAGAAAAAGCGACGTCGGCGTCGCCCGGGAACAAATCCGTGTACAAACGGTTCCCTGCATCGTCGCTCGTAACCCATTTTGCATCTTTTTCAGGGGCGTTGATAATGCTGAGTGTGGTCGTTTCATAACGGGTACCCCCGATCAATTTTACGAATGAGCACAGGGGTAAATCCGCCATGTAGTACAACGCAGAAATCTTCTGTTCGCCGGTATAATCAACGTCCACAAAAGGCGGTCCGTCTTTTATCGTAGGGCCGCCCAGATTCAGAAATTCCTCGCTATAGGAATAATCTTCCCAGGAACCTTCGTAAACAGGGGCGGGTTCATCGCCGGTCTGCCGGTAATTACCAAAAGAATCCTGATTAAACGTACGGTCCACCTGATCATGAAATACGCCCAGTTTTATATACCCTTTATCGCCGCTCCATTGTTCAAAGGGGAACTTCAAGTTCATAGATACTTGCCCGCTTTCTTCAGAAATATCCGTCCAGGTTCTCGCAACGTTCCCCAGGAGAAAATTTGCGGATGGGGTGTATGGGCCATAGTGTGCCGCTATAATCTTTGGCTCAATTCCCCAGTATGGGTTTCCCGGGTCATAAGAATCGGCATACCAGGCGGAACCGAATTGCCGCTTATCTGGTTCTCTTAAATTGGAGGAACTGAGGGCTGCCGTCCAGTCAAGTTGGGGAGGGAGTATCGTTAGTAAATTATCGCATCCAATTTCAGGAAAGGGCAGTGTGTGATCTCCGTTGAACTGTAACGTATCCGTTGCCCGCTCGGTATACTGCAGCGTTTCAGATCTCAGATAAGGGGCTGCATCGGTATTACCTTTCATATTGCCCAAAGACTTTGCATCGTTTACGTCGTAACCGGGAAAATAATATGCCTTGCCACGGGTATCTTCGGCAAGAATCGTCTTGTCCTCGGTAACTCCGGTATGCATGTAGAGTACGTTTACTGAATGACCTTCGATCTCCGCTCCCATCGTTGCCAGCGCGCCCCCTTGCATCTCCTCGCACCCTTCGGTGACGTCAAAAAGAGCCGTTTTAAAATCTGCGCCTTCAGCCGGTATTTGCGGAATCGGTGGCTGGTCAGGGTTTCCGTATTGGGGGGACAGTCCTTTATATGGATTATTCGTGTCAATCCATAAGGAATCATTAACTCCGTTGTCGTGATATGAACTGTCCCGTTTATAATATGCGCTGACAAGGCCGCCGACCTTGATCCCGTTGTTGAATTCCCGTTTTCCGCCGGCGGTCATTGACATATTGCAATCCATCGGCGCATCATCGCGGGAAACACCCAGAGGGCCGGTAAAATTGCCATCCGGTGGAACATCCCTAAGTCCGGCGTCTTTACCCAACCAATTTACTCCTCCACCTTGATACGTAAGAAATTTGCTATTACCCGTCACCTGCGTGTTATATTCAGTTCCACCTTTAAGTTGAAAAACATTCTTATCCGGAATGCCTTTGAGTTTTACGTTCACTGCCCCACCGGAGGCGTCACCCTGCTGATCCGGCGTAAAGGTTTTGCTGACTTGAACGCTATCAATAACCTCGGTAGGAAACTGGTCCAACTGTACGGCGCGTTTATCAGGGTCCGCTGACGGCAGGCGCACGCCGTTCATTTGTGAGTTGACGTACCGGTCCGGTAGCCCGCGAACCACCGCGTATTTGCCGTCCTGTACCGTGGCGCCCGCTATCAGATTTAACGCGCTGGCCGCATCGGTGGCGCCTGCTCGCCGTAACATTTCTGAACTGATCGAGTCTATTAGCGCCGGGCTTTCTGCGCGAAGCTGCAGCAGGCCGGCTTCCGTCCCTCCGATCTGCAGGTCCTGCACAACAAACTCCTCCATATCCGTAAATTCACCTGACAGCGAAGCGTCCACGTCCGTCATGCTTCCCGCTGAAACCACCACATTTGCTTGCACCTGTCTTGTGTAGCCATTTTTCGAAAAAACAAGCGTGTAGCTGCCCGCCGGCACCTGACTGAAAACAAAATTACCGTCATCGGTAGCGGTTATGGTGTTGCCCGTTTCAACAATAGTGACCTGCGCGGCGGCCAGAGGCACGTCAAAATCCTTGTCGTACACCGTGCCGCGAATCGAACCCACTTGCTGCGCCAAAGCCATCTTCGTAAAGAAAAGCATCATAACGAGAAATATACAGCTATACCACTTAACGCCTATAGCCATAGGCACCAAAAACAATTATAAAAAGTTCAAATATGATCATTGCCTGGTTAAAAAACATTTTCATCTTCATTACATCTCCTGTTTTCTCACTTTAATTAGGCCTACGGCGACTTTTTTCTGTTTATACGTAGGGCGAGGCTTTAGCCTTGCTACTGTTTGAACACGCATCTGGGGTGGCAACCCTAAAGGGTCGCCCTACTGTTGCATTGAAATTCCTATACATTTAATTTGACCTACGGCGGCTTATTGGTGTTCACACGTAGAAGGACACGGGCACCGTGTCCCTACATTGAAATTCCTATACATTAAATTAGGCACTCGGCAACTTTTAACAGCAATTTTATGAATTGCCACCAAATATTGAATATCGAACAAGGAATTTAGAATTACGAGGTTTTCTTACCCACATCAACATTCGATATTCCTTGTTCGATATTCGATGTTTGATTCGTTGGGTTTCGTTACATGCAACCCAGCCTACACCAGCCACATTCCTGGTGGCACAGGCATCTTGCCTGTGCTTTTTCGTATTCACACGCATGGACACGGCGCGCCGTGTCCCTACATTCTGTGCTTTACCAGCCATTCTCTGACCAGTCCCTGCGCCTCTTCTATCTGAGAGGGGAGCATTTTTTTCTTTATCGTGTCGAGCCGCTCCCTGGCAACCTTGTTCCCTTGTACCGCCCCAAGGCAGTGCCACAGATAAGCGTTGACATAGTCCTGAAGAACCCCACGTCCGTGTTCGTACATCATACCCAGTCTGTATTGTGCCGCGCCAATCCCTTGTTCGGCGGCAAGCTTGAAGAGCTTACATGCTTCACTATGGTCTTGAGGAACACCTTGTCCTTTGATATACATTACACCCAGATTGGTCTGCGCAACGGCAAGGCCCTGGTCTGCGGCAAGCCGTATCCACTTACTTGCTTTCTCATAGTCCGGAGGAACGCCTTTTCCTTTGTAGTACATCCAGCCCAGAAGGAACTGTGCTTCCGGAACCCCCTGTTCTGCGGCAAGTAACAACCACTTAGCGGCTTCTTCATAGTTCTGTATGACGCCTTGTCCATCGTAATACATCAACCCCAGATTGTGCTGTGCCGGGGCATAGTTTTTATCTGCGGCAAGCCTGTACCATTTAGCCGCTTCATTCTGGTTCTGAGGTACGCCGTGTCCCTTCCCGTACATAAAGCCCAGAGTGTGCTGTGCCGGGGTATATCCCTGATCCGCGGCAAGGCGACACCACCTGGCTGCTTCTTTATAGTCAGGACGAATACCTACCCCATTGGTATAGATAGCGCTTACCAGGAACTGTGCTTTGGCGTTCCCTTGCCTGGCAAGTGGTTTCCATTCAAGAAGGGCTGCGACATAGTCCCCGTTATTGAATGCATCCCAACCCTTCCGAAAGTCAGCGCACCACCCTTCCGCTGAAACCAACAGGAGAACGGTAAGTGTGTAAAAAACAAGTAGCAGATTTTTCATAAGGTAACGTTTAAGAATTTCAATGCCGTTGTAGGGACACGGCGCCCGTGTCCTTACGTGTGAACTCGAAAAAGCACAGGCAAGATGCCTGTACCACCAATAATGTAGCTGATGTAGGTTGGGTTGTGTGAAGCGAAAACCCAACGAGTCAAATATCGAATATCGAACAAACAAGGAATATCAACTGCTGAAGTGGGTAAGATACCTCGTAATTCGAGATTCCTTGTTCGATATTCGGTGTCAACAACGCTGTTAATAGAGCCAAATGCCTAATTTACCACGGGTCTCCCAACCCCTCGTTCATTTTACGAATTCTGTTCCACAGTTCGTCGTCAGGCTCTGCCTTGTACAAGGCCATAGAGAGGCAGGTGGCGGACAAATCTTCAGCTCGCGGTCTGGAATTGGGATTTTCAACGCCTTCTTCAACGGCCCGTTTATATACCGTAAGCGCTGTTGCCGTGTTACCCATTGATTGATATGCCTCCGCAAGAGGGCGAAGCGCCCCTGCCCGGTCGATGTTCACAATCTTATCCCTTTGAGCATCAAAGAGGGCAAGCATGGCATCCGCGTCGGCTCCGGCATTTTGCCTGTCTCCGGCGCTAAATCGCAACGTAACCAGCTTCGACATCAGGGAAATACGGTGTTCCGGCGGCCATTGCGCGCCGGCCATAAAGGTCTGTGCTTCATTAACCAGTTCCAGCGCCTTGGCTTGATCCTTATGATCTAATGCATACCCGGCTATCTCCGTCAGCAGTTCAACTCGCAAAAAAAACGGCAATGCGCCCCATGAAACTTTTATTTTTTCTTCCGCCAGCAAACGTCGCCCGACATCGTCATAAAAGCGGTTAAAGAGACTTGCGCTCGCCTTTAGCGCATTCTTCACGATTTCAAAATTACCCGATGCCAGTAATGCATCCAAATTTTTCAATTGCTCTTCAAAATGGTCTTCATTTGCAGCCATTGCCATCACCCCGGCCACTGCGCCTGACTCAGCGTCTGATAAACCGGTAACAGACTGGCTGGCTCGGTTGGTCTGTCCCAGTAAGGCATACGTATCGGCAATCTTTATCCTGATTTGGTCTCTGCGCCAGTCTTCAGCAGATTCGGAAATCTCCATAGCGAAATCCAAATAACGTTGCGCTTTGTCAGCGTAGCCGTGCTTGGCAGAGTAAAACGCAAGGCCTGCATAACCTACGCCGCGTTGCCATCCGGCGTCAATTTTTTCAATATGCCTAAGCGCCCGCTGCGGTTGATCTAGTGTTAGCGATGCCGTAACGCCTTTTACCTGCGCCCGAGACCGGTCTTTGATATGCGGTTCAACCGGAATTGCCGAGGCTGCGGCAAAAGCGAGATCAAGCAATTCGTTCTGATACACCGCGAGCGGTTTATCCGTTAGTATTTCGGTAATGAGCGGCTTGTTTTGCACCACACCTTCAGTTCTGTCCTGCTTGCCGCAACTGACCGTGAATAAAAACAGTGTGGAAACGGCCAGCAAAGGGAACAATCTTAATTTTATGTTCATCTTATATCCACCAGATAAAGTTTTAAAAAAAACGAATAACAAATAGAGAACAAGGAATTTCGAATTATGAAGTTTGTATCATAAACCCAACGGCTTATACGGATGATAACGCGGGCGGTTGTGCAAGGCGTTATTACCCGAATAAACCCGTGGTTTCAGGTTGCAAGCCTGATCCCGCCCGGATGCCCTCTTATCCTTCAGCACTCTTTATTCCCTGTTCGATATGCGATATTAAATTCATTTAGAGTTGTCTCCAACCCGGTAGCAGCGGCTCAGCGCCACTGCTACCATAATTTGTTCAGTTATGTTACACCATCAAATAAGCGAAAAGGTATCTATACATTCGATTACTTTATTTGCACCTGCAGCGCCTTTTTCAAAGTACCGGCCGCGAATGTTACCTTTGCCTTGCCTATTTTCTTTCCGGTGATCGTAAACACGGCTTCACCATTTGCATCCGTCACTTTGCTCTTGGAAGAAATCCCTATATCATTCATGTCAGCTTTGCTAATCGTTGCCTTAACGGTTACACCTTCAGACGGACAATCATCTGCCCCTACCACCGTCACGGTAATATCATCACTTCCGCTTACTTGAATTTTCACCTTTGTCTTAGACAATGACATTGATTCAGGATTACACTCGCCGGCGCCACCTTCGGTCATGCCGTAGGCGTCGGTAGCCGTCCAACCTGCAAGCCAGTTGCTGGTAGCGCTGAAAGCGCCGCGGTATTGAGCGGGTGTATAGAATCCGTCGTCGGGGGCCTTACCCACACTTACAACGGCCTCATTGGCGGGAAGTGGATTTATTGATACAACAGGAAGGATGCCCTTACCTTCGGTAGAAGTAAACAGCGTACCACGGGTAATGCTCACAATCGGGGCATTCACCGCGTTGTAACCGGCAATGACCACGTTGTTCTTGGCCGCATTGCTGCCGCCATTGACCGTTACGCCGACCGCGTTCGATTCGGTGTAAGCGCTTGCGTGAAAATTACGGAAGAACACGCTGTCCGTGATTTCAGCGAGCTTGCCGGAAGCCAGAGCCTGGTAGAGATTAAACGCGTGGTTGAAGTCGCCTAATTTACATCCGATACAAGCATTAACGAGCGAAGTAGTCCAGTAATCAGTGGTCCATGTATCCGCAAACGACAATGTGCCGCTGTAGCCGTAGCCGTGTGCGCCATCACCGTCGGTGTTGTCATTTTTAACAACACTTTCACCAATATCCATAAAGATGCAGTTGCGATACTGGACACGGGCGTTGTCACGCCAGGTTGTTGCGTGATCCCCGTCAATCGGATTACCAACGACGGTGGCATTATAGATTACGGACGTGGTTACCGGCTGTGCGTCAGAATCTTCTGCGCCATCCGTTTCGAAACAATTATCACCCACACCAGAACCCTGTTTGGCGTCAACGCTGTATCCCTGAACGATAAAAAAGAACTGGCCTTTGCCGCGCCAGCCCTCGTCAACGTCGAAACTGTCATCACCAACGTTCCAGATGCTGAGATATTTCAGGTTAACCGTACCACCCCAGATTTCAACGCCATCGTCCACGTTGTTAATAATCTCAACGTGATTGACGTCGGTTTCCCGGCCGATACCGCCCAGCGAAAGGCCATTGAGCTCGTTGCCGAGTCCGATTACCTTACCACCGTAACGCAACGACACGTAGCTGATCGAACCGCTGTCGTCATTGTCATCGGCGCCGCCGTACATGGAGTAATTAAGATCG
>CAYHFB010000040.1:0-14730 GCA_964355695.1 uncultured candidatus Brocadiaceae bacterium | reverse complement strand
AGGCTGTATTTTGAAGGATCAGATTTTTATCAAATTCAAGTGAATAAGACAGTGTTGTTTTTAAATCTAATTTTTTAGAGGCATTTAGAATTTCTATGCCGACTATTTTATTTTCATGAGCCATATCTAAATTCACGCCTTCAGAAATTTCTATAACCCCTTCCGGCGTTTCGTCTCCAAAATTTAAATACAAAGCATCTACCTCGTCATCATAATAAACTTTCATCTTGTTACGCCTTTCTTCAATGGGTAGTTTGTAATTACCGTTATTATATCAGATTCCACATTAACCACGACCTTCAAGGGATAGGTAAAACCTTCCACAGCCACTATAATTTCTTGATTACCACGATTCTATTCTTTTCCCTCAAGCATCTTGATAATTATATCCTCTGAAATCTTATATAATTGCCCTCTTCTTTTTGCATGACGAGAGAGCTTTATTTCCACGAATCAAAGTCCTTTCCTTGAAACAGTAAAGTAGGTCGCGTTGGACGTGACTGAATACAACTTCAACCGTTCGTCACATAACTACTGATATCTGTGCGTCACGCCAAAGCAAGCATCTAATTAGAGCTTTTTTAAGCATTTATGCAAATGTCATAAAGTTTATCCAACAGTTTTTCGGTTAGCCTTTTAAGTATTACTAAATCAGGAAGATCCTTATATCCTGTAACAGCAGGCACGACATAAAAATACTCAAAGCCCTTTTTATTGTAATAATCATTAGCTAATTTCACATTCTGTTCTTCTTCATCATTTATTTTTAAAATATTTTCAATACCAAGCTTTTTTGATTTTCTCAGTACCTTACTAAGATTATGCCCGAACCTGTACCTTAATTGATCCTTTGTGACGCCATGGGTTAGTAAATATACCTTAAATAGTAGTTCTAGCGAGTGACAATACAGATAATATCGAACAGGGGAAAATCCATCTCCTGGTTTATATGATTCGGAAGCACTATAAAACTCCTTGGCATATCTAAAGAAACCAAGGGGGCTCAAATTAATTTCTGATGTACCCTGAATCCCTATATTATTGGCACCCGTTGTCGTTTTCGCAAGCATAAAGTATTTTCTATCACTTATAAGTTGTTTTATATTTTTGTAACATTTTAGTTTTTTGAAAAAAATCTTTAAAATAGGCATGTTTTAAGTCAAATCCAGGTTGAAAATTACAAAAATGGTGGCTTCTTCGACATCCTCGAATACTTGCATCTCTTCATCGCCGTGGCAACCGCAGAGATTCAGCCCAGGCACACCGTTTATTTGCCTTGTTATGTTCTTTTTTTCCACCGCCGCGGATGACGACTGCCATGCATAACGGCAAGAACCACAACCGCGCCTTCATCGACTCGGTAAAATATCCCAAAAGGAAATCGGCGCACTATCGCACGGCGAGTTTGCCTACACACTACAGGGTAAATATTCGGATTTTCCGAGATAGTATCTAGTGCAACAAGAACGTCATCAAGAAACTCTTGGCCAAGCCCTTTACGCTGCCCATCATACCATATCGCTACATCTTCAATATCCGCTTCAGCTTCTGGCCGAAGATGAACCTTAAGACTCACAATCGCTTCCTAATGTCTGCTATTGCTTCAACGGCTAAGCGGCCTTTAAGTCTGTCCGATTCGTAAGCATTCAAGCGTCGACCAAGTTCCTCTTTTTGTTCATCAGTCAATGGCAATGCCGCTTGATCTGTAGCAATGCTATCCCATATATCCTCAACCAGCCTTATCCGCTCTTCAATTGGGAGATTACGTAAATAAGTTGTCATCGTTACTTCCTCCGTTTATATTTTGACGGTATTTGACTCAGCAATTTTGAAACATAACGTCCCACGTCAACTGCATACGCGACGTCCAGCGAAAACAAACGCACTTACCAACAAGCGGTAAATTACAACAAGCTAAGCGAAAAAAAGCGCGTAGGGCAAGCCAGCGACACGCGGTTGTCGGGCGGCGCGATTAAATAAACACCGCCGGAGAGACACGAAACCGACACGCCAATGCACGTATTTGCCGAACATTCAGTTCCCGTTTTCCGCATAAAACTTCTGCCACGACGTTCGGCGACCCTATCTCCGGCAAATCGGATTGTTTGATCCCATGCTCTTCCATGAAATAATGAACCATCCCAGCGCCGCTCGTGGATGGCATTGGATAATGCTCTTCTTCATAAAGACGGATTAATGTCCCGAGCGTATCCAATAAGCCATAGAGTGGATGCCGCTCATCATTTCCAACTTCATCTAACAGGCTATTGAGCCGCCGTACAGCCTGACCATATTCCCGCTCATTCTGGATCGTCAAAAGCGGACATATATTAGCCCAGTGAACTTGGATATCCTTTGTTAATATAGTCATTTTTTCCAACTCCCACTATCGTATTCTTGATGCGTCAGAACATGACGAATGTACACCTTGCCACGATTAAAGTGTATGGAGGTTATGAGGCGATATTTATTGCCCCCAATATTAAACACTATCCAATCCCCCACTTTGTCAGCCGCGGGAAAGATAGCGCGTAATTCACCATAATTGCAAATTTGAGTGTGCTGCATAACCTTATACCAACGTGCCAGCGCTGTTTGGCTGTCAGTATGTCGTGATGCAAATAGCTGAAGCGCTTTCTGTGAGATAACATGCATAATTCCATTATATCGCAATATAAGGTATTTGTGAATAAAGCGGGCAACAACTTGCCGCAAACAACAGGGGAGCGGTGCGGGATGCTTCTGCGTCCGCGTACCTCGCTTGTTAGCCGTTTCTTATTCCACAGATTCCTTCTCTGAGGTCTCAATGAGAACCACTGAAACACCTCTTTGTGGTTCTTCACTGTTTTCTCCCTTATCATATTTGTTGGGGGGAATGTCATTCGCATGGTCATAAAGAGAACAAGCATTATTCCATCCTATGATATCAGTAGCAGTGCTGCATGATAATGAAGAGGACGTTTTGCTAAATGACAAACCGTCCATCATCTGAATTGTATCACCAGTAGCACGGGGTGTGTAAAACCTGCCGGAATTCTTCCGGCTGAAGGATTTTTTCACTCCGGTTTCCAGCAAGTCCCAGACGACTTGTGACCAATCCCGATTCTTCGCAGACGACTTTCTGTCCTCGAACGGTCGTCCAGTACGGAAGATGAATAAATCAAACAACTCGGAAGCCAGATGATTGTGATCGTATAACAACTCGTCGGGCATGCAACAACCGATAGGGTAGGTTCCTGGGAATCCCAATAATCCGCTGGCGGGTTCGTCTGGTGATCTGTCATCAATCAAGAGGTACTGTGCACCTGAGTGGGGTGCCTTTGGTGTGACGCTTCTTTCCTGCCCATTGAGGAAGGAAGACCTCTCGTAAACAAAATTGGGCCAATCCACATAAAGGTGAAGTTGATTCATTTCTCCGCTATGAATGTGATAGGGCTGCCTTGATGAAGCTTTAGCTTGAAAGAGGATTCCGTTCCTTCTGGTTTGTCCGATTCTCGGAGTATGCACGTAGGCAAAGAGGATGTCACCCAGTTCACAAGATTCGGTTGGGCGGGAGCCGAATGTGACTTGGGGCGTTTGGTGACAAAAAACAGCAGACACGGATACGGATATCCGACGAGAGTCCAAGATAGATTTAAGAGCAGAATAGATCAAAGGCGTACTCTCAACAACAAGACCCGCAACAAAATCCGGTTCCAACGGTTTTTGCTTGATCTGCTCACACCGACGCCAAGTGCTAACCAACCCGTATATTGTGGCAATGTGAAAAGACTGAATCAGCTTGTCACGGTTCTGCCAGAGTACATCAGTAATAGACATAGCGACATTCCTCTACTAATTATTTCGCTTTGACCAACAAAAATAAGGCACACAATCCATCTCCGCACGCCCAGTTTCTTGCGGGTAGTGAAAAGATGTGTATAGTCAAAAGCATCTGTTTTTCTAAAAATCCAGGAGTAAATTCCCCGTATTTACAGGTTTCATTTTCGAAAACCTGATTTGTTTGGCAATAGCTCTTCCTTGAGGGCTTGCCAGTCTTTCCCTTTTCCCTGAATATCATCTTGTCTTGCGTTGCGCATTTTCTTTATAAATTCAGGACATTGTGATAGAAGCCAGTCCTCAAGGTCTTCTTTGGTGTCAGCCGTTTCAAAAATACTATGTGGAAATGTAATTGTCTGTTTTTTTGATTTTTTCCCGGTTAACGCCATCTAATATTTCCTTTCTTGCATTGTTACCCACTGAATTATTGAAGGTTAAATGAACACGCCTATTTATCAAACCAATAATAAAACTTAGGCCGCGTCCCCACGTCTTCCTTCAGCACGTAAACCCGTTTTTCCCGTAAGATGTGCCTGATTACGCTGTCAGGGTCCAAAAGATTCCCGAACTGCCTGGCCCCGGCAGGGCAAGCCTCGGCGCATTTGGGCATCAGGCCTTTGCGGGTTCTGCCTAAACAGAAGGTGCATTTTTCCATGACGCCTTTTTTGCGGATGCGATTGCCCAGGTACGCCATTTCCGGGTTAATCTGCTCTTTCGGTATCTTCGGCTCAGAAAAATTAAAGCGGCGCGCCCAATAGGGGCATGCGGCCTCGCAGTAGCGGCAACCGATACACCAGTCATAGTCAATAACTACGATGCCGTCCTTGTCCTTCCACGTTGCGCCTACCGGGCACGCCTTTACGCACGCCGGATTCTCGCACTGCTGGCACTGTACCGGCAGGTAATATTTTCCCTTCACGGGTACCTTGTCCGGCTCGTAATAGTGGTTGGACTTTTCAACGTCAAGGGTGCCTTCCGGCATTTCCAGCACGCGGATATACTGGATTTCAGGGTCGCGCGACTGGTTGTTCTCCTCTACACACGCATGCACGCACCGCCTGCACCCGACGCACCGGCTGATGTTCAACGCGTACGCGAACTGCACGTCGGGGAGCGGCTTCGGGTCTTGCACGTTGGCGTCCACCCCGTAGCGGTCATTCACTTCTTTTCCGATACGCGCCAGTATGCGTTCCATTCTTTCAGGCGTCAGGAGGTCGTAATGCTGCTGGAAGAAATCTTCCAGCGACGTATCGCTCTTAAACTTGCGAAGCGGCAACATGGCCGTAGTTGTGCCGCCGATTAACAGGGCACCAAGTGCGCTTGCCTTCATAAAACTCCGGCGGCTCAATGGCTTAAACGTCTCCCTCTTTCCGGCAACACCGTCTTTTTCCGGAGGTGTGCTGCCTGTTCCGGCTGTATTTTCGGTATTTTTATCAGACATTAATGCGCCCCCATTCTGAAAGTTCTCTTCGGGATTGCCGGGCCGGACATAGGCGCAAGGTATGGAAATTGAGGGCTATGGGGGTTGTGGCATTCCGTGCAGACCAGCGCGCGCCACCCGGTTCCCGCCCGGTTCCAGGCGCCGGTGGTGCGCCCGTGCGCGCCGACCGTCCAGTCGCGATAGGTTGTGCCATGGCAGCGTGAGCATAGTTCTTCCGGCCTGTCGGAGGGGATTTCCCTGCCGTCGTTTGTTACGTAGGCGTTCCGGTTTGTCTTGTGGTGGCAACTGAGGCAGCCGACGTCCTTGCCGTGATTCAGCTTCAAATCAACGTGTTCGGCGATTCGAGTCTTTTTATCTCCCGTGGTTTCAAACACGCGGTGGCATTCATTGCAGGTGTATTCGAAGAGCGTTTCACGGTGTAATTTCAGGGGTTGCAGGTATCCCTGCACGGGGGTGTAATCCACCACGTGCCTGCCGGGCAGGGTAGCTTCATTATGATCTGAGGCAAAAGAGGCAAAAGCAAAAAAGCCAGCCAAGCAGGAGGCTGAGAACAACAACTTGAAGGCATATACGGTTTTTGTGCTTGTTTTTGACCGGAATGATTGGCGCATAGGGATCCTAACCTTATATTAAAACTAAAGCATCAACATGCCGTGGTGAACGTAATTCCGCATCGAACCAACTTTCAATAATTAAATCACATATACCCAAATTTGCAAGACTTACTTTTTACGGCGAACGTACTATGTCAATCGATTGTTTGGATGATATAATAAAAACAACTTGCAAATTTCTTTGTTTTTGCTAAATTGGAGTCCTGATGGGAAAATAGTTATTTTCAATAACCGAACCATGCCCACATCCGTTTCCTCCGCGTTTCCAGATGGATTCCAGAGGGGGGGCGATAAATGTCAGTCAGTGACGTCTTAATCTGTTGCGGAATAAATGCGTTGCAAAGTTCCTTTAGGAACGAAATACTAGTAGAAAACAAACGGAGAAATCATGAGCCAAGGAACTATTCTGGTCGTTGACGATACACTTGCATCGCTGAAGATACTGGTTGACATGCTGACTGCCGATGGTTATCAGGTGCATACCGCCGGCAGCGGAGAGCTTGCGCTGGCGTCCGTTGCCGCAAGCCCACCGGAATTGATCCTGCTGGACGTCCGTATGCAGGGACTGGACGGATTCGAAGTGCTGCGCCAACTCAAGGCGCAGGAGCGGAGTCGCAACATTCCGGTCATCCTGCTCACTGCGTTCGGGGAAACGGAACATCGCGTGGAGGGTTTCAAGCTGGGCGCCGTAGACTTCGTCTCCAAGCCGTTTCAGCGCGATGAATTGCTGGCTCTCATCCGCACCCATCTGGAACTCTTCCGCTTGCGCGTTCAACTCGAACGCCAGGCTGCAGAGCTGCGGCAAACCTACGAACAGCTTCAGGTTGCTACTTCCGTCGAGCGCCGGCATGCTGATGAGGCGCTACGCGCAAGCGAAGCGCGCTACAAGCGCATCACCGAGGGACTCACGGATTACCAATACACGGTACGTATTGAACACGGCCGTGCCGTAGAAACCAGGCACAACCCGGCCTGTGTAACGGTAACGGGTTACACCATGGAAGAACTTGTCGCCAATCCCTATCTTTGGATTCAGATGGTAGCGCCGGAAGACCACGAACGGGTACATGAACACGTGCAACAGATTTTGGCGGGAAGGGACGTTCCTCCCATTGAGCATAAGATCATCCGAAAAGACGGAAAGATTTGCTGGGTGAGCAATACGACCATCCTGTTTAAAGACGCCGCTGGGAAGCTTTTATCCTACGACGGCGTGATCAAGGACGTCACCGAACGCAAGACGGCTGAAGAACAAATCCGCAACCTGGCCTTCTATGACTCCCTGACGCAACTTCCCAATCGTCGTCTGCTGAAAGACCGTCTGGAGCAAGCCATGGTTGCCGGCAAGCGCAGCGGCCTGTATGGCGCGCTGATGTTTTTCGACCTGGACAAATTCAAACCGCTCAACGATGCACACGGGCACGACATGGGCGATCTACTGCTGAAAAAAGTGGCTAGCCGCATTACCCGTTGTGTGCGTGAGATGGACACGGTCGCGCGTTTTGGCGGTGATGAGTTTGTGGTGTTGCTGTGCGAACTGGATAAGGATAAAGCCGAATCCATTTCACAGGCCGGTATCGTCGCCGAAAAAATCCGCGCCACACTGGACAAACCGTATATGCTGGAAATTCGGCGCGATGGAAAAGGGGAAATAACCGTCGAATACCATTGCACGTCAAGCATCGGCGTGGTGTTGTTCATCAACCACAAAGCCAGTGTGGAAGATGTTGTCAAATGGGCCGACATGGCGATGTACCAGGCCAAAGAGCTTGGCGGCAATCGGGTTCATTTCTTCGAAGAGAAATCCTGATGGAATGCCTTGTGCGTTTATTTTCAAGTCCCGTAGGGGCCGCACAAACACCTCAAACATTTTTGTTTACCATCAACAGCCGACGAATGCCCTATTTACCGGGCATTCCCTCCGTCTGAACGTCTGCTGGCCGCCAGCCGTTATCAGAGGAGTAGGGAAGCGCCTTGCCGCGTCAAAAATGATGTGTATACGTCGTTCTCCGTGACTCCCCTTGACCTCCTCCGTCATAATCGAAAAATCTATCGCCGACATGATGGCGTCTCCGAACTGCTCGTTCATCCATCGTTGAAGAGCCGGTGCATATACATCTATCGCCTCGTGAAGCCGGTAGATTGCTCCGGCGTTCCATCGCACCGGTGGTGTGCGGAGCGGGTCCAACGTCCCGGCCTTCAAGTTGAGTTGCTTCTCCAGACACTCCTGCGTGGCCGCCTCCAACGGCGCCTGTCCGCTCAGGATCGCCCCAATACGAATCGGTAGCAGGTTGCAGGATTTCCCAAGCATCTCAAGCGTCAGCCCTTTATCCCGTGCTGCCTGATTCGCAGTATCGAGGGCAAGCTTACGACACTGATAACTTGCATCAGCGAGGCCGTCCACCACGCTGCTCTTTATTTCAGCCTGCGCCCGTGTAACGGGCAGCACAAGACCAACAACAAGGCATAAGGCTGTTCCAATCCAATACGTACGAAATCCCATCTGCTGTCGAGTATACATCACAAATCTCCTGTTTTAGATGACTCTGTTGAAAAAACCCTTAAAATTGAAAACAGGTAGACACCGTCGTTTTGGTTTTAAAAAGCTAAAACGAGGCGATTTTCTATCTGAGACATAAACGAGTGATAAAACATGAAGAAAAAATGAGCTAAAGGCCGTTTGTGCTGCAGAAACATTGAGACGTTTACGGCCCGAAGGTGTTGGCATAAACAACCGGGCAAAGCACCATAGTTTTGCTATAAATGCTCCATGGACAAAATGTGCAGCGTCGCCGAAAAAGAGAGCGCGTTTACCTGCTTTTGCCTCTTCAATATGAGGTTCAAGCTCTTGTTCTTTAAAAGTTTCCTGTTCATTAAGTTTGTCATCATTGATTGCTTTACCGGGTATCGTTCCCGTTGTTAGGCATCTCATTCCCGGACGTTTTAAAAATGCTTTGATTTGACAGGGACTACGTTTAATGCCGGTAAGGAATTCAATCTTTTGGGAAGGTTGGAAATTTATAGTTTAGCTATATTATTCCTCCCGATTATGTGGAAACGTTAGAATTCTATTGACTCATAAAAACTCTGTTGATATACTCTATCCTTCCTATGGGCGATTAGCTCAATCGGCTAGAGCACTTGCCTTACAAGCAAGGGGTTATAGGTTCGAGTCCTATATCGCCCACCATATTCTGCAAGGGTTTCAGGTTGTTGACACCTTGCTGTTTTCTTCCGCCGTGACCAAATCGTGACTTGAATTCTCTAAAGCCTCGATTCCTGACCTCAGACTATCGGTGCAATGATGCGCATAGCGCTGCGTCATTCGAATATCCATGTGACCTAAAAGTTTTGATATTTTGTAAATATCAACGCCCTTTTGCGCTAATCGCGTTGCAAAGGCGTGGCATAGGTCGTGGAAATGAAAGTTTTGGATTCCTGCCTTATCTAAAGCAGTATTAAAAGCCTTTCTGAGATTATGCCAGTCAATCTTTGTTATTTCACTACTTAGTGTCTGGACGAAAACTATCTAACATTTTTGGGTTGTGACCTCGACGGTATTCGTGTAAATAGCAAAGCCTTTCCTCATGAAGCGTGTTTTTGCATTACCGCGTAATACAATTATGATGGGATTATAGATCGATTATTAAAGCTTTATTTCCCGGCAGGCTGGAGCCTGCGCTACGCCAGCCGCTCCTCCAGCGCCTCCTTCGTGTAAAGTGAGGTGTAGAGGCCGTTGAGGCTCATGAGTTGTTCGTGTTTGCCCTTTTCAACGATTACGCCGTTCTGAAGGACTAAAATCATGTCAAAGTCCCTCACGGCAGGCAATCTGTGGGTCACGGCCAGCAGTGTTCTTCCGGGGAAGTCTTTCTGGATATTTTTCATTATCTCGCCCTCTATCCCGGCATCCACGGCAGAAAGGCAGTCGTCCAGGATGATGATCGTTGGGTTTATGGCCAGCGCCCGTGCAATGGTGATGCGTTGTTTTTGTCCGCCGGAAAGGTTGATGCCGCGCTCGCCCAAATAGCTGTCAAATTGGGCGGGGAGGGATTGTATTTCTTTATTAATGGCAGCCATGCGCGCGAATTTCAATGCCCTGTCGTTTCCGGCGCGCACGTCACCGCCAAATAATATGTTGTCGGCAATCTTTTCTGAAAAAAGGAAGGTGTCCTGCGGGACGAAGCCGATATTCCGCCGCAAGGACTTTACGTCCAGTTCGTTAATGTCTGTCCCGTCGATAAAGAGTTTCCTGTCTGCCATCGGCAGCATACGGGGGATCAGGCTGACCAGGGTTGATTTTCCGCACCCGATGGGTCCTACAATGGCAACACGCTGCCCCGCGCCGATCTGCACATTGATACCTTTCAAAATCCATTCCTGTTCGTTGTGGTAGCGGAAGTGCAGGTCTCTGAATTCGATTTTGCCGCGTAATGGTTTTTGCTGTTTTCCGGCGCGTTTGACAGTGATTTCAGGGCTTTCTGCCATTACCTCGTCAATGCGT
The DNA here is from genome assembly GCA_964355695.1 of uncultured candidatus Brocadiaceae bacterium. Lineage (GTDB taxonomy): Bacteria > Planctomycetota > Brocadiia > Brocadiales > Brocadiaceae > JACVXV01. The sequence continues at coordinate 4,355 of CAYHFB010000040.1, read as the reverse complement.
TTCATGGAGGCTACCCCGCGCTGCATGAGGGATAAACACCACCCCGACGCGGTCATAGGCCAGACCATCATGGAAATGTAGCGCTGAAAGGCCACGAGGGTTCCCAGGGTGATCGCCCCTTCAATTACCATCCGTCCGCCTACAAAAAGCAACAGTACGATGCCCATGTAGGTGATGAATTCAAATACCGGCGCCAGTAAGGATTGGGGGATGGCCAGGGCGAGGTTTTTTTGCATAAAACCCTTGCACAGTCCTTCCATAGCCCTATTTTCCTGCTGTGACATGTTGAATGATTTTACGATGCGGATGCCGGACGCATTCTCCTGCACCTTTTCGCTGATCCTTGAAAACTGTTCCTGAACGCTGTGGAACCGTTTGTCGATGACGTTTTTAATTTTGTAAGCAATCAACGGCGTCAGCAGCATGAGCAGAAACGTGTAGAGGGACAGTTTCGGAGACAGATAAATGATGATAGGCGGTATGACCAGAAAATAAAATATGGCGTCCAGCCCGATCAACAACCCCGGGCCAACCGCCATCCGGACGGCGCCAATATCGTTGGTTGCCCGTGACATGAGGTCGCCCGTCTTGTATTTTTGGAAAAACTTTCCGGAAAGTGTCTCAATGTATCCGAAAAATTTCATACGGATGTCATAGTCGCAGCGGAAGGACGTGCCGATAAAGTTCATTCTCCAGAGGTACCGGCACGCCGCCTGGAAAAAACTGAGCAGGAGGAATAGTATCGAAAGGAGGATAATTTTCGAAAGGTCTGCCTCTTTTGAAAGGATGTCTAATGCCTTTTTGATGATGAGGGGCGGAAAGATGTTGATGATATCAACGGCGATCAATGACAAGGAGCCTATGATAAAATACCGTTTGTATTGTTTTACAAACACCCTGTAGACGAGGCTTTTTTCCCAAAGACCGCTTAGTTTTTTGAACAAGGTATTTATTCCGGTAAAATAGCAAATCGAGGTAGAAGTTTCGCTCTTGTGAGGAATTACGGTCTAAGGTTGCGGATTATCAGAAATATTTTTGCAGTGTATCAGCTTACACATATCCAAAAAGTTGACACGCCGCTCACTTAAGATGGAAAGCCCCACCTTGTTTAATAATTCGTGCAGGTCAATGTGTTTGCCCAAACCGAGTTTATCTCTATAGGGGGATATAAATTTCTCAATGTGGTGGATGAACGGATGGTTGCAGCCTGCGTAATTTAACAGGAAGATTTCGCCTTCCTTTTTCGTCACTCTTATTATTTCGTGTAAAGCCCTTAATGGTTCCGCTACTACCGTGATCGCGTGCGACGCGATGACCTTGTCAAAGGTATTGTCCGCGAAAGACATGGCTAATGCGTTCATGTTATGCAGGCTGACGTTCGATAGCCGGTGGTGTTGCACCTTTCGCGCGGCCTTTGCCAGCATGTCATGGCTGATATCTATACCCGTTACCTGCACGTCCTTTGGATACAAGGGCAGCGACAGCCCCGTCCCCACGCCGACTTCGAGTATTGATTCGTGGGACTGCACGTTCATCATGTGGAGTGCGGTGCACCGCCCGTGCTCGAAAATCCTTCCAAAAAGGGAATCGTAGCACCATGCATAAAGCGAATATACTTTTTTTGTGTGTTCACTCATAAAAGATTCAGTTGTAATGATTAACCAGTACCGCGCAAACGTCGTCCTGTATTTTTCGCGCGTCACGAAGGCTCTTGACATTGTTGATTAAAAAAGAAAATATAATGATATCACCATTTGCGGTATCGACATAGCCGGAAAGCGCCGATACTCCGGCAATATAACCGGTTTTTGCGTGTATCTTGTCCTTGTACTTCGGGGAAACGCTCCGGTGTTGCAAGCTTCCATCAATGCCCGATGACGGCAAGGAATGGTAAAACACGTTTTTAGCCGGGTGTTTACTCATGTATGCAAGAATGGCGGTGATCATGTTGGGTGAAAGCCGGTTGCCTTTCGACAGGCCGCAGCCGTCCATGACTTGATATTCCTGAACGTCAAACCCCAGTTTCTTCATAAAGTTGTTCAAGACCACAAGGCCCGCCTGCACGGTGCCGCTTCCCTGCAACTGCGCGCCCAGCGTTTTGAGTATTTGTTCTGCATAAAAATTTTGGCTGTGCTTGTTGGTAACAGTCACCGCTTGTTCCATCGTAGAAACGGTGCTGGTAATCGTTTCTTCTTTTACCGCAGAAAGGTCGCCCTCATTTACCAGACGGGTATTCCCGGTGACGGTGACGCCCTTTCTCATCAGGGCTTCCTTAAAAACCGTTGCGAGATACAGCGCCGGGTTGTGAATCGTCACCCAATGTTTTTCAGACACGGCGTTAATCCAGAACTTGCCCTTAATGGATATTTGATTTGTTCCCGGCTTCCGATACAGCGAATAACCATGCTCTTTTTTATTGGCCGTGTATGTGCAAGTGTTTATGATGGTGATATACGCCGTGCCCGGCTCTACCTGGAGAGATACTATGTCTCCCGCTTTTTTGCTGGGGAGTACCGTTATATCGGCACAATTGTCATTAAAAGACAGCCCGCAACCAGGGGCGCAGTACCATTGAGACAATTGGTTTATCGGCCAGTTCGGATTGGTGTAAATACGGTCGAAGACGGTATCGTCCGCTACGATATCTCCGCTTATCCTGCGGATACCCCTGCCCGCCACGGCGGCTGCCCACGCATCAGGAATAGTGGTAGTCTTTCCCTGGTAAAATCTGCCGGAGATGTTGGGGTCGCCACATCCTTTGATAACAAGATTTCCGAGCAGGTCACCTGAAGGGGTTATTGTGCCATGAGCCGTCACGTAGGTTTTGTACTCGAAATTGGGGCCCAGATATTCCAGTGCGGCAGCGGTGGTCAGCAGTTTCAAATTCGATGCAACACCAAACAATTCTCCGCCCCTGCGGTTAAAGATGGGGGCGTTGTTACCGGGGCGAACAATGTTGATACCGTAGGACATTTTTTTCAGGAGTGGGCTTTGGATTACGGCTCTTAAGCTTTCTTCGAGTGCTGTCTGGTCTGATGCCATCGTTGTCAAAGACATGGTAAACAACTGGCTGAAAGCAAAGAATAATGCCGTAAAAAAATAGAGAGGTGCGGTAAATTTGAGTAGATTCATACGGCTTGCTGACAAGAAGGCAGTTTATTTCCTGCTTTTTGAGAATGGTTTAGTTTTCTTTTTAATAGCTAAGGCAACGGGTTTAATAGCTAAGGCAACGGGTGCTACCAGGATATCCTCTATTGTTTGCAAGATCGTTGTACGGTCCAGCGGTTTTAAAAGGAAGACCGTTGCGCCCGCTTTCATGGAAGAGATTTCAATACGTTTGAGCTTCTGGTCACTGATCATAATAATGGGCATCGTTGCATAATATTTTTTTATTTCGTGCAAGATTTCCGTGCCCGGAACACCCTGCACCGAGGTGCTTATGATGGCAATATCCATACATCTTTCCTGAAGTATGGATATTGCAACCTGGCTATTGAGGGCAACTTCCGTCTCGTAACCGTATAACTCAAATAAATCCCTTAACTCATCAACCGTTTGCCTTTCATCCTCTACAATCAATATCCTTGCAGAAGGCATAGACTTCCTTTCAATAGATTCTTTAGTGGATTAATTATGCAAGGTAAAGCAAGATGAGTGATAAGCTTTATCGAAAGAACATATCTACGGCCACCGATTGAAAAAACTATCGGGTCATCCTTTGGATATCCCTTTCAACGGTGCGTTTTTTAACATCGTCACGTTTGTCAACGGTTGTTTTTCCCCGCGCGAGCGAGATTTCAACCTTAACTAAACCTTCTTTAAGATAAAGTGCTAACGGAATCAAGGTGCAGCCCTTAAGCTGTATCTTTCCTGCAATTTTATCAATCTCTCTTCTCTTTAAGAGGAGTTTTCGAACCCTTTTCGGTTCGTGGTTCTCTCTGTTTCCCTGCTTATATTGCCCAATATGCATTTCATAGAGAAAAATCTCACCCTGGTGGATGGTGGCAAAGCTTTCGTTTATACTTACGTCCCGGTTTCTTACCGACTTAACCTCCGTTCCCGTGAGCACAATTCCAGCTTCAAGTTTCTCAAGGATTTCATATTGGAAATATGCCTTCCTGTTTTTCGCAATAACATCCATATATAGGTATTCCTAAACAAAATATTCGCAAAGCGTAACATATTGCAGCCATTAATGCAAGGTCAATTTCAAGGCGTGGCGGCAGGTGGGATTGTTTTATCCAAAAGTGTAGGGATTCCATGATATCCACCAAAGTGGGCCTTGCCCACAACCCAATAGGAAAACCATACGTTATAAAATGTCTTACTCGCCGCTTCTACAGAGGGATTTCCGG
>CAYHFB010000039.1:9994-14772 GCA_964355695.1 uncultured candidatus Brocadiaceae bacterium | reverse complement strand
AACAGCAGTCAGGCAACAGCATTTCGTATCTGGGCTACCGAACGGTTAAAGGAATACATCATCAAAGGGTTCACGATGGATGATGAACGGCTCAAAAATCCGAACAACATTTTTGGTAAAGATTATTTTGATGAGCAGCTTGCCCGCATTAGAGATATACGCAGCAGCGAACGCAGGTTCTATCAAAAAATAACCGACATCTACACACAATGCAGCGCCGACTATAATGTGGACACACAAGCCACAAAAGATTTTTTCGCAACGGTTCAAAATAAACTTCATTGGGCAATAACCGGCCAAACAGCAGCCGAAATGATTGCGGCACGGGTTGACAGCACGAAAGAAAATATGGGTTTAACAACTTGGAAGAATGCGCCAAAGGGTAGCATCAGAAAAACAGATGTTGGTATTGCAAAAAATTATCTGAACGAAAAAGAATTAGACGGCTTGAACCGAATAGTAACCATGTATCTTGATTATGCAGAAAAACAAGCCTTGAAAGGAACTGTGATGTATATGAAAGATTGGATAATGAAGTTAGACGCATTTTTACAATTTAACGAAGAAGCGATTTTGAATCATCAGGGAAAAGTATCACACGAAGTGGCTTTGGCACTTGCCGAAAGCGAATTTGATAAGTATCGCATTGTGCAGGATAAATTGTATGAAAGCGATTTTGACAAAGCAGTAAAAAAACTAACTCCCCCCACTAACAGACAATAAGAAACGGAAAACATGAACAACAACACATCTTCAATAGTATCCAAAGTCTGGTCATACTGTAACCCCCTGCGTGATGTAGGCGTGGGCTACGGAGATTATTTAGAGCAACTCACCTACTTGCTCTTTTTAAAAATGGCTGATGAATACGGCAAGCCGCCGCACAACCGCAAATTGAACATCCCGAAGGCATACAACTGGGAAAGTTTGACCAATAAAAAAGGCGCGGAGTTGGAATTGCATTATGCCGTCTTGTTACGTGAGTTAAGCACAGCCAAAGGCATATTGGGTCAGATATTTACCAAGAGCCAAAACAAAATCCAGGACCCTGCAATGCTCGCTAAAATCATTGACATGATTGACAGTGAACAATGGCTGGTAATGGGCGCAGATGTGAAAGGCGATATTTATGAAGGGTTATTGGAACAAAATGCGCAAGACGTAAAAAGCGGGGCAGGACAATACTTTACTCCAAGGCCATTAATCAGGGCAATGGTAGAATGTATTCAGCCGCAACCGATGAAAACCATTGCCGACCCGGCTTGCGGCACGGGCGGTTTCTTCCTGGCAGCCTACGATTATCTGGTAGCCCACAACAAATTAGACAAGGAGCAAAACAGGTTTATCAAACTCAACACCTTTTTCGGAAACGAGATTGTGGCAGGCACAAGGCGCTTGGCCTTGATGAATATGTTCTTACACAACATTGGCGACATTGACAGCGATAATTTTATTTCTCCCGCGGATGCACTGATTGCAGCCTCGCCCATCACCTACGATTATGTCTTGGCCAATCCGCCATTCGGCAAAAAGAGCAGCCAGACGTTTACCAATGACGAAGGCGAGCAGGAGAAAGAGGATTTAACCTACAATCGCCAGGACTTTTGGGCAACCACAAGCAACAAGCAATTAAACTTTGTTCAACACATACGCACCATGCTCAAGACAACGGGACATGCAGCCGTTGTTGTCCCCGACAATGTGTTGTTTGAAGGTGGGGCGGGTGAAACCGTTCGTAAGAAACTCCTGGAAACAACCGACCTGCATACCATTTTACGTTTGCCAACGGGGATATTTTATGCGCAAGGGGTAAAGGCCAACGTTATTTTCTTCGATAACAAACCAGCAAGCAAAGACCCTTGGACAAAAGAAATCTGGGTGTATGACTACCGAACAAATATCCATCACACGCTAAAGAAAAATCCATTGAACCTTGAGGTGTTAAAAGACTTCATTGCCTGCTATAATCCAACCAGCCGGCACAAACGCAAAGAAACATTTCATGCAGAAACCAATCCAGAAGGACGTTGGAGAAGGTTTACACATAATGAAATCATTGCAAGAGACAAAACAAGTTTAGACATCACCTGGCTAAAAGATAAATCCCTTGCCGACCTTGACAACCTGCCTGACCCTGATGTGCTGGCAAATGATATTATTGAAAATCTGGAAGCCGGCCTGGAAAGTTTTAGAGCGATAATGCAATCAATCAACGGCAAGAAATAGCCAAGACCTAGCTCAATACTTTCTTTCCTTCGGCTCAAACGGGCCTATGTTCACGGGTTTGTAGTCGAGCTTTACCCCTTCAGTGTTAAAATGGGCCAGGGTGTGTTTCAGCCAGTTAGCATCATTTCTTTTGGGGAAATCCGTGCGAAAGTGAGAGCCTCGACTCTCCTCGCGGGCAATAGCGCCCGCCACTACTGCTTCTGCCACGTCGAGGCTTCCTTTGAGTTCCAATGCCCATCCCAGGCTGAGGTTGACCCTTTTGCCCGTGTAGTTTAGCTTGATGCGCGTATATTTTCCCTGTAGGGTTTTTACAACGTTCAGGGCGTCTTTTAGTTTTGAAGCGTCACGGAAGATGCCCACGTTGCTGTCCATGATATCATTGAGGGCTGTTTTGACATCCACCGGCGTCTCGTTTCCCTCTGATTTGAGCAGTGCGTCGATCCGCTGTTCTGTGCGTTTTGCCGCATCATTGAGCGCATCGCCGCCTTTTTTCCCGGTCAAACCCTGTGCATACCTGGCGGCGTTGCCGCCGGCGATTGCGCCAAAAACGATGGTGTCCAGGAGTGAGTTCCCGCCGAGCCGGTTTGCCCCATGCACGCTTACGCAGGCTGCCTCGCCCGCCACGTAGAACCCTTTCACGATAGTTTCCCCCTCGGTATTGCAATCGATCCCACCCATCGTATAGTGCTGCCCCGGTTGGATGGGGATGAGAGTGGTTATGGGGTCTGCACCGGCGAATTCAATGCAAATAGCCCGTATGCCCGGCAGCCTTTCAACGATTTTCTTTTCTCCCAGGTGCCTGAGGTCCAAGTGTACGTAAGTATTGTTAAATCCGCCACCGGCCATGATTTCACGCACAATATTTCTTGCAAGGATGTCACGGGGCGCTATTTCCATGTCCTTCTTCGAATCATCGTAGTTTGCTAAAAAACGCTCACCTTTGTTGTTTAGCAAATAACCGCCTTCGCCACGGCACCCCTCGGTGATTAAAATATTCTTTCCCAGGATGGTGGTTGGGTGAAACTGGATGAATTCCATGTCTTTCAAGGGTATGCCTGCCCAATAAGGGATGGCTATCCCCATGCCGGTATTAATGAGGGCGTTTGTGCTGTTCCCATATATACGTCCGGCGCCTCCCGTGGCAAAAATTACTACCCCAGCCTGAAAAGCCTCCAGGCGTCCGGTAACCACATCCATCGCTATTACGCCCACGCAGTCGCCATCCGCAACAACCAGGTCGGTCACCATCCATTCTTCGTAAACGGTCATCTCGTTGCGTTCCGAGGCGTGTTTTAATTTTACGACTTGCTGATATAAGGTATGTAAAAGGGCGTGGCCCGTCTTGTCCGCTGCATAGCAGGCGCGTGGGAATCCTGCGCCGCCAAACGGCCTCTGAGCGATCTTCCCTTCGGTTGTGCGGCTGAAAGGGCAGCCCCAGTGCTCCATTTCGACGACACGCCGGGAGGCGTCTTTTGTCATACGGATAACGGCATCCTGGTCTGCCAGGTAGTCGCTGCCTTTGACCGTGTCAAGGGCGTGCTTTTCCCAATTGTCGGTGCCGCCGCGGGGATGGTTCCCCAAAGGCGCATTAATTCCTCCCTGAGCAGCGACGGAGTGAGACCGGGTCGGATGCACCCTGGAAATAATGGCGACCTTAACGTTATTACGGTTCAGTTCAATAGCGGCCCTTAGTCCCGCCAAGCCTCCGCCAACTACAATAGCATCATGGTAAATCATAAACAGAAAATATCATCAAATACCGCTTATGTCAACAACAGAGATTTTTTCACCCAATGGCTTTTTTCGCCGGATATTAATCCCGTAAAAATACCTGTGGATAATTGTTTGCGATATATCTTTGTTTTTGTTAAACTATCACGCTGTCAGGCAGATTTGGAAGGCGGCGATTATTGATGATTATTGATCGGTATAGCAAGTCTGTGGAATAGCAAGGATGCAGGGTTCCGGAAGAAATCAATGGGGAATTATTGGTATTAAAGAAAGAATGGTTTGGATTTCTGCTGATAAAATATTTCAAAGGGAAGCACACAACTCCCAACCGATATGGTTCTACAACAAAATATTTGAAGGCGTACTTAAAGAAAACAATCTACTTGGCAAACTTTTAAATATACGGGATCGAATGGTAGCGTCTGGTGAAAAAGGAGATATTGGAAATGCAAAGAAAAAAATATGTATATTGGCAGGATGGTAATATGTGGCTAGGGTATCTTGAAGAATCTCCAGACTACCAGACTCAGGGGGAATCACTTGAAGAATTAAAAGAAAATTTAAAAGATATTTATCAGGAATTAACGAGTGGCAGCGTTCCCTGCGTACGCAAGATTGCTGAACTTGAAGTAGTATGAAAAGAAGAGATTTAATAAAGCATTATTGAAAAGATAGGGTGTATTTTCATCCGACACGGCGCAAAGCACGATTGGTACCAAAACCCTAAAACAAAAACATCACAACCCGTTCCCAGACACAATGAAATTAAAGAATATTTAGCCAGGCATATAATAAAAATGCTTGAAAACGAAACATCTTGA
>CAYHFB010000039.1:0-9894 GCA_964355695.1 uncultured candidatus Brocadiaceae bacterium | reverse complement strand
CCAGTTTTCGGCATTTCAAAAAGAGGTGGATCAAAGCCTGGCGCCGCTGAAGGATTTTGACAAAACAATAAAGAGCACGGATGAAAAAATGAACACCGTGCTTGCCAAGATCGATATCGTGGAAAAATCTTCCTCTATCGCCGAGATTAAGCAACTGATTGAGGCCTTCGGCAAGACCTTTGACGTGTTTAAAAAGAACATGTCTGACCTAACCAAACGCATTGAAGACGCGGAAGTAAAAAATGCCGTCCTGGAAAAAAGGGTTATGGAGACGCAAAAACCCATTGAACCGGTAAAAAAGGCCCTTGAAGAACTGAGTAAAGTGGTATTAGAGAAGCTGGGCGATCAGGAGAAAAGGATTTTTGCCGCAGAAGAAGTCATGAAAAACCGGGTAGCTTCTTTAGATGCAGTAACGAAAAGCTTTGAAGGACAGATAAAAACCCTCGCCGATTTGGAGGCGCGGACGAAGAAATTGGAAAAAGGCGGCTTTAACGTTGCTACTACGGCGGCGCCAGCAACCACCCCGGCCCCACAGACGTCACCGGGGACGGAAACCGCAGCCGTAGCGGCGGTAACCGGCGCTGGGCCTGTCGAGGTCGTAAAGGAACAACACGTTGCCACTCCGGAGGATGAGGGATTTAAGGACATAGGCGACGGCTTTTATCTGCGAAACGCAAACGTCACCCAATTCGGCTCTTCTTCGCAGATTAAAGGCGAGATTAAAAACGTAGCGGAAAAAGACCGGAGTATTGCGATGTTTGTGATCAGGGTATTTAATGCCGCTGGTGCCGTCTTGTTTTCTCAGGATTTTTCGATTAAAACGTTTAAAAGCGGTGAGGTAAGAAACTTCAGTGAAATCATATCCGGTTATACACCGTTGGATATTGCAAAATATGAGGTAATAACGAAAGGGAGATATTAAAGCTTGGTTATCAAAAATGGTTTTAAAATCTGTTTTATCGCGTGTCTTATTTGTATTCAGATGGCCGTAGGGTTATTTGCTTCGGCAGTAAAGCATGTGGAAGAAACCAACACTGATATGGTATTAATACCGGCAGGGTCGTTTTACATGGGTGAGAACACACGCTACGATTGGACCTTTATGCTGGCGTATAATATTTACGATGGACCGGAGCATGTGGTCTATCTGGATGCATATTTTATCGACAAGTATGAAGTGACCAATGAGCAGTTCAATAAATTTGTAGAACAAACAGGTTATCGTATGGGTCGATGCTTGAATGATTCCCGGTTCAACCGGGCAAACCAGCCGGTTGTAGGCGTTACGTGGGACGATGCGGTCGCTTATGCAGCGTGGGCGGGAAAGCGCTTGCCGACGGAGGCTGAATGGGAGAAGGCTGCGCGCGGCGCGGACAGGCGGTTGTGGCCATGGGGCAATAAGTTTGACAAGGCCAAGTGTAATGTGTGGGAATCCGGCGCAGCCGGACTGAGAGAAACAAAACCGGTAGGCTCGTTTGCAGACGGTAAAAGCCCTTATGGGTGCTACGACATGGCTGGAAACGCGTGGGAGTGGTGCGCTGATTATTATGACCAGAATTACTATATGGTTTCCCCTTCAAAGAATCCTACAGGGCCTGAAACTGGACAACAGAGGGTTATTCGGGGTGGTGGGTTGCTTTACTTCAGCCACTATGCCAGATGTGCTGCGCGTTATCGGGTGCCGCCGTATGCGCAAAGCCCGCAAATAGGCTTCCGTTGCGTGAAGACGCCTGACGTCGAAATAAAACCGCACTCAAACCAACCTTAATAAAAGGAGGTTGTTGGAAACTTGCAAAAAAAGAGGTTTTTACAAGCTTCGGTGAAAACGTTTGCTCCTGCGGTTGATAGAGAGGCGAATGGTTTTTGCCCCATTTTGGGTAGCGTTTCCAAGTGGAGACCTGACAAATCCCTCCCAATCATAGATGTCACGCATCGTCCCTTTGCAGGTGCAAAACACTCATTTATTCAAACAAATCCCGTGGATTACGAGAAAAACAGGACAATCTTACGCCAGACAATCAACCGCTTGAAATAATTGGTGAATCTATCGGGATAACAGACGTATCTGAATACAAACCACGCCGCATCCCATCAAAGCAATGGCGCGATTGTGTCAAAAGAATCTACGAACCAGACACTTTGTGCCGTCCGTAGCGTGGTGAGGCGATTCACACCGTTAGATATTGTGTCATTACCGGCGGATTGACTGGTAAAAAGAATGGAAGTTTTTATGGTAATCCCATGCTAAACACCCATATCTAACGGGGTGAAGCTCATCCGCTTTACCAAGTTTTTCGTTGACTTTCACTCATGGCACTCATACACTATCGCCAGGTTTGTTCTATGTGAATCATTGTTTCCCCCGGCAGTAACCCACATTATTCAGGATTATATGCTCGAAACATTTCGAATTGCAAAATTCAGGTTTACGGTATATGCCCGTGAACGGATACGCCTTCCAGATTACAAAGGCGCCGTCTTTCGCGGCGGCTTCGGCTACGCATTCAAAAAAATCGTCTGCGTGGTAAAAGACAAGCCATGCGACTCATGCCTTTTGAAGCAGAAATGCATCTATTCGTATATCTTTGAGACCCCACCGCCGGACGACACCGAAATACTTCGGCTCTACCCGAAAGTGCCTCACCCTTTTGTCATTGAACCACCCCTTACTGAAAAACAGGTCTTTGCGCCCGGCGAGTCCTTTTCCTTTCACCTGATCCTCATCGGAAACGCCATAGACTACCTGCCCTACTTCATCTACACCTTTACCGAATTAGGGAAACAAGGAATTGGGTCAGACCGGGGGAGGTACGACCTCACACGGGTTGAAGGCATCGGCCTGGGAGGCGCATCGGTAGAAATTTATACGAACAAAACCCAAACCCTCACCAACCATTACCCCATCATTCAAGCGCATCAATTAGACCGCTGGCGCCCTGCCGCCGAGACGTCCCCGCCCGAAGGGCAGCATTTCGCCGTGAATGCCGGGGCAAACGACGACCCAGGGGCGGAAAACCGGGCAGCCACGTCGTCGCACAAAAGTGAAAAAGACCCTGCCCCGGCAGGGAACCAATGTAACACAATAACCCTATCCTTAAAAACCCCCTTACGCATCCGCTTTGACGGTCAAATAACCGACAATCTCGAATTCCACGTCCTGTTAAGAAACCTCCTGCGCCGCATCGCATCCCTCTCCTATTTTCACTGCGGCAAGAGATTGGACGTGGATTTCCGGGGACTCATCGAAAAGTCCCTTGCAGTCAGGCAATCAGCGTCGGACGTACAGTGGTATGACTGGAAGCGTTACTCAACGCGCCAGGAGGATTGGATGTCGCTGGGCGGTGTTATCGGCAACGTTTCGTATGAGGGAGACATGTCTGATTTCGTGGCGTTACTACGGCTGGGGGAGTACGTACACGTGGGGAAGGGGACATCGTTTGGGTTGGGGAAATATGAGATGGTGTGAATGGCATTGTAAGCATTTGGCTATGAAAACACGAACATCGTTCACAGGATATAAAAGACCTTATTTTTAACATAGCTACTTTATCTTTTTGAGCTAAATACTTAATATGAATGAAAAACCACTTCGCTTAACAACTAAACAGTCTAGCGATCACCTCATTTTCTTTGGGACAAAATTAACATCAAAACCTTTTGAAGAAGCTCTGTTGTCCCATTGGGGTAAATCGCAGCAAACCAAGGGAAGGATAGTATTTGTCTTAGAAGAAGTTCAATGGGCATCTCTCACGGAAATTCTTCTATTAACCATGTGGGCATTACATCTAAAAGAATTAGGAAAAAATGTAGCTGTATGTTTGCCATTTTGTGGCATCCTTAGAGATGGTTATGATACCGAGCGTAATGTGGCACGAAGGAAAGCTGTTTGTTCATTTCTGTCAAGGTGGCAATTTCCTCTAAGGCTAGACGAAAAAGAGGTAGAAATCTACGGTAGTGAACAACCATACTTTTTATGGACAGAAAGGGATGACCCCCACAACTGTAGGGTTCTTCCGATAAAATACTTTTCAAAAGAAAATGTACAAGACATTGGTAATACAAAATTAGAATCCACTGTATATCACATGCTTGGCGAACATTCTTGCCTGGATCCCTTTGAATCTCGTGCATTTTCAGACATTATTTTTCATGAGATAGCAAAAAACATATTTGATCATGCATCAAGTAATGAACAGACTCCAGGTCTAATTTCTATTGGTATGATTAAGAAAAATATATGGTCAGAAGATGAATGCGGAGTTTGGGACGCGTTTTATTTTAAAAACCTAGGCGAGAAATCATATCTTCAGATAGTAATAGGCGATCATGGGCAGGGTATCTATAATACCCTATTTAGTGCATATAAAAATGACAGTCACTTAAACAAACAACGCTATTATAAAAATGGGATTCGATGTGACGAAGAGCCTTATGTATTACGATACTCATTAGAAAAGCTTAGTACTCGAACTGATAAAAGCAGACTTCTCTTTTCGGATATCCCAAGGGGTCTTGCTTGGGTTTATGATATTGTAAGAGAATACAGAGGCTTTCTCTCTATCAGAAGTGGAAGTACACGCCTAGGAATAAGTTTTTTACCGGGTCACAAAGATAATTTTCAATTTAATCGAAATTTAGCTGACTTCGGAGGTACTATACTTCAAATTATATTACCCGAATATAAACCTTCAGAAATATTATCCTATCAATTATCATCAGAACCTTTTCCTGAGAAACGCCCGAACTTACATTTCTTATCTATTACAAAACATTGGACTGGACGAGGTGACTCAGAAGATGCATATAATAAACTATTAGAAATTTTAGATAAGACAATTCGTCCATTAAGTGAAAATGATTTAGTTTTTATTGATTTCCTTGGCATTTCATGGGACAAAAACTATCTATGTAAGTTTATACGAAAAATCATGTATCTACAGGGTGAAATATTAATTATTTGTTTTAATGTAAATTTAAACCAAAAACTTTTAAACGAGGTAGATCATCTATTCTTATCGAAAGATGGCCCAATTAGGGATGCCGATATGAAAATCACACCCTTGATTGATATTAAAGGCGTGGTTCACTTTTTAGGATACAGGGAGGAGTATGAGAAGTCTCTTTTGCATGAGCTGTTTGAAGTTGATTCAACGGATTTATCCAGGCTTAAGGATACGGCTGAATTAGAAAAAATAGGAAGGTTTATACAAAAAAACAGACATATTATTAGACGAAGTGGTGAACATTTACAAATAAGAGCTTCATTAAAATCATGCTCAGATATTCTTACTGAAGTTATAAAAAACCAAATTAATGAAGTGTTTAATAATCCACCTAATGGTATAACAATAAAACATACTGGATTATTTCATCTGCAATCTGGACTGTACACTACAAAATATATTCAACTGCAACATCTTTTTCAGACGGATAATTGGGCTAAAATGTTGGCCCATGCACTATTAACAAAAATCCACATACAGATTGGTCGTGGAAGTAATATCGATTTCGTTTTTGGTTGCACAGCATCAGCATTTCCCCTGATAGAATGCATTGCTGAATGCCTGTCTTTCGAGCCGGATGAAGACCGTTTATGTATTGAAACTTATATTGATTCCCTCAATCACCCGGATATTGAAGAAATTCCTGAAGGAAAAAACGTTTTAATAGTCACGGATGTTATTTCGACGGGTGGTTTGATTGAGAGAATGGCATTGGCAGTAATTAAAAGGAAATCAACGCCTCTGGCAATTGCGACTATAGTCGATACGAGAGAAACCTTTGAATCAAAAATTGCGGTTAGTGATAAAAGAATAAGGGTTTTTGCGTTATATCATGAATATATTTACAAGGATAGCCAACTAAATAATTTAACTGAAAAATATAAGTTAGTCCCTCCACATAAAATAATTGAAATAGACCCTTTAACAGCAACTCCATGTTATGAGATAACGAAACCGCCCCTACCTGTTATAGAACCGAATGATTTCTTTAATGCAATAATAAACACCTTTGCTGTTATAAATCGCCATGTTGTAACGGACGGCACCGGTGGGACACATTTTTGTTTTTATGTTGACACAAAAGAAATATTTCAAAATGAGCAAATTTGCACCTATCTTATCAACAAAATAATTGATTGTTTAAAAAAAGATTTATCTAACGAGGTACTTGCCAATTTAACTATTTTATATCCTTGGGGGTCAAACGCTGCGTATGCCACACATTCTTTTAAATCAAAAATAAAAGAACGGCTTGGAATAGAAGAAATCAATGTAAGAAGCGTTTTTAGATCAAAATCTAAGCGTGGCTGGAGATTTGGAATTCCCGACAAGAATTATGAATCAGTTCTAAAAGATAGGACAGTTGTTATTTGGGATGATGGCAGTAATTCCGGTGATACTCTTTCGCAACTAATTGATTATACCTGCTCATTTAAACCTAAGAAGGTATTTGTTTACATACTTATATCAAGATTCGAGCTTTTTTATAGAAATTTTTATCAAAGAGTACACTCATATGGTGAAAATATACCGATAGACATCAAATTTATAACCTCATTGGATATTCCAACATATAAGCCAAATAATTGTCCATGTTGTAAAAAATTGGAGGACATTGAAACAGAGCTTATAAAACCGTTTGCTAATTTGGAATCCATAACAAACCATCTTATAAGGGAAAAAACTAGATTAAAAGAAGTTAAACTAAAAAACATTAGAAAGGATTTTAAACTACAAAAATATGATAGCCTGAGTGAGTTGTCTAAAGAATCCGAGCAGTTTAGAAAGGAATTGTCTAATTTAATTTCAACGAGAGAATCAATTGCTAAATTAGAATCGCTTCTTCCAACTGAAGATGATCGGAATACGTTGAAATCAAAAATCCAGGATACTGAAAGCTTAAAAATGTTGTGCAGAATAATCAGAGATGAGTATGATGTTTGGGACAAAATAACTTCTCAGTGTCCTGGCGTAGACAATGCCATAGTGGATTTATGTGTTAATACAATGGTTGGAAGATTTGGTACACTTGATTCTTTTGATCTAATTGCGATAGAAATACTCTTTTCAAAAAAGAAGTATGGAAGATTAATTGAAAATTTAGATGTGATTATTTTGAGAATTCGGCATGACAAAGCAATAATGAACTCCTTTATTTATCACGTCATTAAGTTTTTAGATAACAATAAAGTCGTTGACACATTAGAAAAATGTCGAGACATTTGTGAAAAACACAGGAGTAATGAAACTGATGACGAATGTATTGCTAGGATACAAATAAGCAAAGCAACGCAATGGGCAAGACTTAATAGATCAAAGAATTCAGGAGGTAAAGGATTATTAAAAGATACGATACTATCGCTGGAGGATTTATATAATCAAGACCCGCATAAAAGTGCTTTTGAATGGTGGAATAAACTAATGGTAACTTCTCAGAATGCTGGTTGTAACGCCTGGTCTAGTAGATATAAATGGTGGAAAGAAGAAATTAACCCGTTAATGCAGGATTTTGTTAAATATATAGAGACATTACAACCGATTCTTTTAAATATAACAACTCCCAAAAAGTCTTATTTACTCACCGCTTCCAGATATAACTTTATAGCTGATTTGACAGCTTTGGATGAGAAATTACATTTTTTATGTATGGAAAATATAGATATGTTAGCAAGCAAAAAACATTATGAAGAATTTCAATCAATAGTTAATTCATTATATAAAATGATAATATCTAAAGAATCGCTTCTTGCAATAAACATTAAAGAATTTCCTACTGATTTATCGAATGAAATAGATTACATTTTAAATTTATTACAGGAAGAAATAGAGAAAAAAGGAATCAAACTTAATGTCCGAAAAAATCAATCAGAAGTCAAAATACAATTCCACAAAGATCTTTTTCACAAAGTTTTTAGAGAATTTGTTCTTAATATGTGCAAACATTGTGAGAAGAATGTAAACGCGGAACTTACCGTAGTTAATAATATAGAAACTGTTGAAATCAGGTTGATTCACCCTGGGGTGCTTAAACATGATGCACCCTTTGGTACGGGTGAAGAAATGATTAAGGAATTAGTTTGTGCACATGAAGGGGAATTCACTCTACCGCGTAAGGTTGAAGATCACAAAATTGAATCAATAATTACTGTGAGGAGGTGGTAAGTATTTATGCAAGAAATAATCTTAATTATTGATGACGATGAAGACGACATAAAAAACTTTCGAGACCATATTACAGAATTGCAGACCGAGTATATAGTTGAGTCTGAAAAAGAATTTTCTAAGGCAATCGGAAAGATAAAGGATTTAAAAAATCAAAAGAAAATAGTAGTAGCTGTTTTTATTGATTTAATTAAGAAAGAAGGAGATTTTAAAGAAATCGGGTTGAATACTATTTATGCGGTTAAAGAACAATTTAACGATATATTAATAGTTGCCTATACACAATATGAAAGAGATTATGCTCAACTGGCACAAGATCGAGGAGCCGATTGGTTTTTTAGAAAACAAAATTTAAAAGCACTAACATTACAGGATATAAAAAACCACATTGAAAAACATGAAAAAGAGCACAATATTGAGCGCACACATCACAAAGACTGGTTTGTTGATATTCTTCTAAAAATACTTAATGGAATACACCATTCAATTACACGAATCACTGATTCAACGAATCGCCATGCAAAACGTACTAATACTTTTAAAATAGAAGATGAATACGATCTTCAAGATTTAGTTTGGACAATACTTAAACCGATTTTTCCAGAAATGGTTGATGAAGTTCCAATCAAGCAACATATGGGAAAATACTCAAGAGTTGATTTTTATATTCCTGAGATCAAAACAATTCTGGAACTAAAGTATATAAAATCAGACGATTCTGCAAAAAAAATTCCCCAAGAACTTGATCACGATATTACATGGTATAGTGAATTGTCGGAGGCAGAAAATCTTATTTTCTACGTTCTAAAAGGAGGTAAAACAACTTTTGATTTTAACCAAACAACAAAAAAACTAAATGCTGATAATTTTCTTAGAGATTCTAAAACCTGGAAATCCCTTAAATGCATAGTCAGCCCCGAATGAGAGATTTACCGAAGAACAGCTTTCAAATATAAAGGAAATGTACCAATGGTTACTATCTCAAATGAAAAGATACAGATGTTTCTTCATAATGCTTCGGCAAGCGGACTGCATATTGAAAGGGCAATATTGTTTGGCTCCTACACAAAGGGAACCGCAAATACATGGAGTGATATTGACGTCGCCATTGTATTAAAGGACTTTACCGGTATTGGATTCTATGATAGAAAACAGGTCAATCCATTTTCAATAAAGATAGATTCTCGCATTGAACCGCATCCATTCAGGCCTGAAGATTTTACTGAAGACAACCCATTGGTGAATGAAATACTAAAAGATGCAATAGAGATTGCGTTGAACAGCGCATCGAATAAATCGGAAATATTGTAAGTGGCGTGCGTATAGTATCTTTCAGTCAAATTTTTTAAATAAATTAAGGAGGTGAGGACTAAAAATTATGCCAAAAAAAACGGAGGTTACAGGAAATGGCCTTGTAAGTGGTTGCAAACAAAGCGGTTAAAAATGGCGCTGTGGGAATCGTTGACCTGATGAATAAAGGATTGCGACTCTCCTGGTCGGCGAGACGTCTTAATTCTCATCTAAAGTGGGAATCATTGACCTGATGAATAAGGGATTGCGACAGCCCGTTGGAGTGAAAGAGAAAGGGAGGTGTGAAAGGGGAAGGAATGATTGTGGGGAAAGCATTTTTCGTGGTTGCAAAAATCCCGAAGGGATGGCATTATTATAGAAAATAGCCGAAAAATGTCGTTCAACCCCAAAGGGGTGAAATATCGTGTCGGCAACGAAA
>CAYHFB010000038.1:9165-14782 GCA_964355695.1 uncultured candidatus Brocadiaceae bacterium | reverse complement strand
TGCGTGAAAATGGTTTTTGATTAAATCCCTGGCAACTTTGCTTTAGAGACGGAGTCGTTACAAAATAACTTCTTTTTTATTGCAGTTTTGAATCGGTAAGATTCTAAAGTAATAGCTATGCTGTAGTGCGTTGGGGGGGGATGCAGCAAAGCTCATCCACAAAAAAATGATGACATTGCAAGGTGCAAAATGGTACAATGCGGAGAGTTGAATCTGGTTCTAATGAGAATTTTTCAAACGCATGTGTAGTGACAAGGCGTGCCTTGCCACGACGCTATTAAAAGTCGCCGAAGGCCGAATTTACCACTGAATATTAAGGTAATCTTTTGCAATAAATTACCGATAGATACCATATTCGTCATTAAATAGTGTCTGAACTAAAACTGTCTAACAAACCATTGATTTGATAGTTACAACTAATAATTGTTGCGAATGCTTACCGAATATTTTCAGGAATTTTCAAAAAATGAGCCATTTTGCAAAAAAGACCATGGGCAAACGTGTATTTTTCAAATGAGCAAAAAATAATTTCCGGCTTATGCCGTAGCGTTAACACTTGAAGCCGTAACAAGTTAGACAATTTTCTCCCAGACACTAAATAGTATTGTTTCTGAATCCGTACCCTATCGGTAACCTGGTTGCGTTTATAATAATTATTTTACGGGCACGGATTTCTTGGGGGGGTGATCAGGGTTTGTTCCTCGGTTTAAAACCCACAACACCTGCTACCGTTGTCGTCGGGCGCGTTTTGCCCACGTGTAATTTTTAACCGACAGTGTCAAACCTTTCAAAGAAAGAGGTCTATGTATGGCGGATAAGGGGTCATGTCAACCGGAAGGAAAGGGCAGTGGAAGCAACAGCATGAATATCTCAACACAAAAATTAGGGAACGTATTAATTAATAAAGAAAACATTCTTACTTTTAAAGAGGGGTTGTTCGGATTTGAAAATTTAACAGAATATGTCATTATAAATATCGAAGAGTGTCGTCCCTTTGAATGGTTAGTCTCCGTGGAAAACCCTGAAATCACCTTCCCCGTTATTAATCCGATGCCATTTTTTACGGATTACCAGCCGATGCAGCAAGTCGAAGACCTTTCCGCGTTGGAAATAAAAGACCCCAAATGCGTTGAAACGTTTTGCATCGTTACCTTAGGTGGCAAGCCGGAAAATGTTACGGTGAACCTCAAGGGGCCTATTCTTATTAACACACAAAACAAATTAGCAAAGCAATTCGTGCTGTTGGAGGACTATTACAGCCTAAACCACCCGCTTGTTAGGAAGTAGTTGCCTGATGCCATGCGGGTACCGGCAAGGAGGACACCGTCTCGGAAACAGCAGATTGGGGTAATGCAATGCCCCGGACTCCGAAAGGGTTATTACCGTCCTCAATGACAATAAGTTTGTAAAGATACGAGAAAAAAGATATACTGTTACGTGTTTTTTGAAAAGGTATAGCGGATAAACAGGGGTGCATTCCCCGTTTTTTGCAACCTGTAGCTCAGGGCTTCAGCCCTGATGGACTCCAGCATAGCACTGCGCGACAGGAAACCGCACACAAAGTGCCAGCGCCGGTATTAAGCGCCGCAACCATCAAACCTGAAGGTTTGAGCTACAAAATAACGTTTTATAAAAAATTGGGAATGCACCTGATGTGTTCTGTGTTTGTACCTGGTGCGATTAGCCCCGTGTAGTTTTTATCCAGCAGTATTGAACCTTTTAACGAAAGAGGCGGACTATGACAGGAATGGGATCATGTCAACCAGCAGGAAAAGGAAAAGTAGGTGAAGTCCTTGTTAAAAAAGAAAACATTATTACTTTTAAAGAAGGCATATTAGGGTTTGAAGACTTACGGGAGTTTGTCATCCTTGATATCGAAGAATGGCGTCCTTTTGAATGGTTGGTTTCTGTGGAGAATCCGGACGTTACGTTCCCCATAGTCAATCCGACGCAGTTCTTCAAGGATTATAACCCAGTGCAGCAGATACGAGACGTTTCTGCCATAGGGGCAAAAGACCAGAAAGGCGTAGAGATGTTTTGTATTGTTACATTAGGCAAGAAGCCTGAAGACGCTACGGTGAACCTGAAGGGCCCTATTTTTGTCAATACGCAAAACAAGACTGGAAAACAATACATATTGGAGGGGAAACAATATACGCTAAACCATCCCGTTGTTAAAAAACCTGCAGGAAAAGGAAAAGACTGCTGTGGTAGTGGTGGGACCAGTGTATTAAACCCCAAATTAGGCGAAGTTCTTATTAAAAGAGAAAACATTATCACCTTTAAGGAAGGCCTGTTGGGATTTGAAGACTTACGAGAGTTTGTCATTCTTAATATCGAAGAATGGCTTCCTTTTGAATGGTTGGTTTCTGTGGAGAATCCAGACGTTACGTTCCCCATCGTCAACCCGACGCCGTATTTTAATGACTATCACCCGATGCAGCAGATAGAAGACGTTTCTGCGATAGGGGCAAAAGACAAGAAAGGCGTAGAGCCCTTTTGTATCGTTACCTTAGGCATAAACGCGGAAGACGCCACGGTGAACCTGAAGGGACCTATTCTTATCAACACGCAAAACAAGTCAGGGAAACAATACGTATTGGAAGGGATATTTTCACTCCATCATCCATTTGTTAAACCGCCCGGCGGAAAAGGCGGAAAAAGCTGTTGTGGAAGTGACAGCGTAAAGGTATCCAGCGCCAAACTAGGGGAGCACCTCGTTAAAAAAGAAAGCATTATCACCTTTAAAGAAGGGTTGATGGGATTCGAAGAATTGCGGGATTTTGTCATCCTCAACATCGAAGAGTGGCGTCCTTTTGAATGGCTGGTTTCCGTGGAAAATCCGGATGTTACGTTCCCCGTGGTTAACCCGGCGCCATTTTTTACGGATTACAACCCGGCGCAACAGTTGCCGGATATTTCCGCGGTTGGGGCAAAAGACAAAAAGAGCGTGGAGGTGCTGTGTACCGTTACGCTAGGCAATAAGCCGGAAAATGCCACCGTGAATTTGAAGGGACCAATCCTTATTAATCCGCAAAGCAGGGTTGGAAAACAATACGCGATGGAAGGAAAGCAGTACACACAGAACCATCCGTTTGTAAAAAAGTCCGGTAAGAAGTAATCGTTTTATTATGATCGTTTGCGCTATATAGGCAATAGCCAATAACATCCCCCTGAACCCTCATCTTCTAAAAAGAACGTTAACACCTCCTTTTAGGAAATGGGGCCAGGGGGTTTTGTTTTAGTGTGCTTACCTACGGAGTGGCTGTTGTTTTTTTAAGGGAAGACCATGCTGATATTGACTAGAAAACAGGGGGAGAGCATAACGATTGGGGATGAAATAAAGATTACCATCCTCGAATGCCAGAGCAAACATGTCAAGCTCGGCATCGTAGCGCCAAAGGAAGTTAAGGTGCATCGGGAAGAAATCTTTGAAAGAATACAGGAACAAAACAGAAAAGCCGCTGAAATGTCGAAGGACGAACTCATACAAATAGCGCGCAAATGGCAGTCAGGCAACCCATAGCATTGCAGGTATGTGGGGGTAAATGGCTGTGCTCTATTGCGCCACCCCACAAGAGAAACGGCTTACAACTCTGAATTATATAAAGTGTGTTTTGAAATGAACGCAGTGGAACTGGTTACGATAGAACATAATGATTCGTCTGAATAATATTTGCTTGTCGTTCGGCAGCGACGTCATACTCGAAGACGTCTCCCTGCACATCCGAAGAAACGATCGGATCGGCCTCATTGGCAAGAATGGCGCCGGTAAATCCACCCTTTTTAAACTCCTTTGCAAAAGCATGGAGCCGAATAGCGGCACCATTATCTCCGCAAAAGACACCAACGTCGGCTACCTTCCGCAAGAGGGCTTTGTCTTCAAAAACATGACGGTTTTCGAAGAAGCCCGTTCTGCTTTTGAAGACATTATCAACCTCAAACGCCAAATCGACACCATTCACGCCCGGCTTGAAGACCCGTCACTGGACGGAGAGGATCACCAATTGTTGCTTGACCGCTATGCCCACTTGCAGCACCAACTGGACGTAGTCAACGGCTCCAAAGTAGATGCGGAGACGAGCAAGGTGCTGAAGGGCATGGGGTTCAGGGACTCCGACTTTACAAAAGCCATCGGCGAATTGAGCGGCGGCTGGCAGATGCGCGTTGCACTTTCCCGCCTGCTCCTTCAGGAACCGAACCTGCTCCTTTTGGATGAACCGACAAACCACCTTGATATAGATTCCATCCTCTGGCTCGAATCGTACCTCAAGGAATTCAAAGGGGGGCTGATCCTTATCTCTCACGACAGGGCATTTCTCGACCGGAACGCCACCAAGATATGGGAATTGGAAAGGGGCGCCGTCACCGAGTACAGCGGAAACTATTCCTTCTATGAAGTCGAAAAGGAAAACCGGAAGGGACTCCAGACGGCGCGCTACACCAACCAGCAGAAAAAGATCAAAGAAGTGGAGCGTTTTATAGAGCGGTTCAGGGCAAAGAACACAAAGGCATCGCAGGTACAAAGCCGCATCCACATGCTTGAAAAAATGGAGAAGGAGGAACTCCCGGAAAATGACGCGTCCCGGGTAAAATTCAAATTTCGCGAATCGAAGCAAAGCGGAGTAACCGTCCTGGAGGTGGCAGAAGTTGCCCATCAATACGACGGCAGATTCATCTTTCAGAACGTGTGCTTCTCGATTGAACGGGGAGAAAGGATTGCCCTTGTGGGACAAAACGGGTCGGGAAAATCCACCTTGTCGCGTATCCTTGCTGGTTTAGAAAAACCCTGCTCCGGTACCATCAAGTTGGGGCATAACGTCCTCTTTGATTATTTTGCGCAGGAACACGCGGAAAAACTTAATAACAACAACACCGTGCTGCAGGAAGTGGAGTCGGTCGCGCCATTTTCCATGATCCCGCAGGTAAGGCACATCCTGGGCGCATTTTTATTCAGCGGCGACGACGTCTTCAAGGCCGTTAGCGTCCTGAGCGGCGGTGAGAAGTCACGCCTCTCGCTGGCCAAGATACTCTTAAAACCGACCAACTTCCTCCTCCTCGACGAGCCGACCAACCACATCGACATTGCCACGAAAAAGATTTTAAAGGCCGCTTTGATGGACTACGCAGGAAGCCTGCTGATAGTATCGCACGACAGGGACTTTCTTGACGGCCTGGTAACAAAGGTTTTCGAACTGAAAGACAACCGGCTCCACGTCCACCTGAGCGGCTTCCGGGAATTCCTCGACGCGAAAACGGAAAGCCTGTCTCTCGAAACGAAAAGCAACAAAGGCGCGGCAAGCCAACCTACCGGCGCACGGTCGCCGGGTACACCCAGGAACGTCACGGATAATACCACCTCAAATACCACATCACCAGCGGCAAAGGAAGACGACTCCGTCTCGCAAAAGCAACTTTACCTCCAGAAAAAAGACCAAAACGCCCGCAAGCGAAAACTCGCAAAAGAGGCGCAAACCATTGAGGAAAGAACCATTTCACTGGAAACCAGGAAAAAGGAACTTGACACCCTCCTGCTGGATACCACCCTTTACAACAACAAGGAAAAAGCCGTTGAAGTCAACAAGCAGTACCAGTCCGTCACACAAGAACTAAACGC
>CAYHFB010000038.1:0-9065 GCA_964355695.1 uncultured candidatus Brocadiaceae bacterium | reverse complement strand
AGAATGGGAAGATATCCAAGCAGAGCTGGAAACGATAGCAACAGATGAGGCGGAGAAAGAGTAGTTTCCCCCCTGTCTGTCTTTACCAATAGGTTAAGAAACGGCTGGAACCACAGATTTCACCGATTGCACGGATTAAAAAAACGGGAACGCAGAAACCTCAATGCGGACGGCGCTTGTTTGTTGTTGCCATTAAGCGCTCGTCCCGTTAGGAAGGAAATATCGGTAGGTCAACCGTCCCCGGTTGACATTATGATTATTTCCTTCATTCAGGGGAACGAGAGAAATGAAGATTCCAGACTATTTGTAATCTTAATCCGCAAGCGGCCTCCTTGCGCAATCCGCGGCTAGTTCATCCTTTTAATGAATCAACATTCACCCATGTCTACCTGCGACACTTCCCCTGGCCGCATTCCAACAAAATGGTGTTTGACCTTAAGTAACACATAGTGTATATTCATTATTTGTGAATATATCACACGGAATTTAAATAGAATGCACAATATGCTAATCCAATTTGGAGTAGGAAACTATAAATCGTTTAAGGATGTTGTTACCTTCAGCATGATTGCCGCCCAAATCAAGGCCAAAGATAAAAGGCTGGACGAAAACAACGTCTTTAAGGTTGACGACGAACTAAACCTTCTGAAAAGCACGGCAATTTATGGCGCCAATGCAAGCGGCAAAAGCAATTTTATATCGGCCGCCCGTTTTATGAAGCAATTCGTGCTTGGTTCTTCCAAAGATACGCAAGCAGATGAAGCGATACCGGTAGAGCCTTTTCGATTAAACACAGACACCGCTTGCCAGCCGTCTTTTTTTGAGATGGTATTTATCATTGACGGCCGTCGCTACAGGTACGGGTTTGAAGTCACCGCTAAGAAAGTTGTCGCTGAGTGGCTTTACCACGTCCCCACAATCCGTGAAGCAAAACTATTTGAGCGGCGTGATGGAAAGATCGAAGTACCGGCGGCCTTTAAGGAGGGCAAAGAGCTTATAGAAAAAACAAGGGACAATGCCTTGTTTCTGTCTGTTGCGGCGCAATTTAACGGCACCATCTCCAAAAAGATTTTGCAGTGGTTTAAGAATTTCGTGATAATCTCTGGCCTAAACGACAAGAGCCTACGCTCTTATACGGTAAAGATGTTTGATAACAAGGAATATCAAGGCAAAATCCTTCGCTTAATAAAAAAACTAGATGTGGGTGTGGATAACATCCAGATACGTAAATCTACCAGAATACCACCCACAGATGAAAAATCCCTTGAGGAACTTCAGTGCTTTTTTGAAGAAACAATAAAAGATTCTTTGAGTTCCGTCATTGAGCAGACGGATATATTGACTGCCCATCGAAAATATAATGCAGACGGACAAAGTACAGGGGAAGAGCTTTTTGACATAGACGATAACGAGTCTGAGGGAACCCAAAAGATATTCGCAATGGCTGGCAGATTGGTAGATACCCTTAAAAATGGCAAGGTCTTACTTGTGGATGAATTGGATGCCAGGTTACACCCGCTCGTTACCCGTGCCATCATCAACCTTTTCAATTCCAAAGAAACGAACCCACAAAATGCCCAATTAATCTTCGCAACCCATGACACGAACCTGTTGAGCAAGGACATATTCCGCAGAGACCAAATCTGGTTTGCCGAAAAAGACAAGTTTAGCGCCACACATTTGTACTCCCTGGTTGAATACAAAGTTCGGAATGACGCCTCTTTTGAAACCGACTATATTCAAGGCCGGTACGGCGCGATCCCATTTATTGGCAATTTAAGCCACCTTTTGGAAGCTCCGGAGGAGTAAGCGACCGTTGGTAAACAGACGCAATCAGTCCGGTTACAAACAACGAGCCGTAGGTACACGTAACGTCCGGGAGCGATTCTTGATCGTGTGTGAGGGTGAGCGGACTGAGCCAAACTACTTTAAGTGTTTCCGTGTTCCTAAAGAAGTAATTGATGTGCGCGGGCTTGGCTATAATACGGTTTCGCTGGTTAAAAAGGCGATAGATTTACGGAATCAGGATTCATACGATCAGGTATGGTGTGTGTTTGACCGGGACTCATGGCCTGCGCAAAATTTCAATGAGGCATTATCACTAGCAGAACGCGAGTGCATAAAAGTTGCTTATTCCAACGAGGCGTTTGAAATCTGGTATCTTTTGCACTTCAATTACCATACGACGGCCATAACGCGTAGTGGCTGCTGTAACAAATTGAGCGAATTACTTGGTAAAAAATATGAAAAGAATCAGGAAGATATGTATGCCTTACTTGAGGCAAAGCAATCAATCGCCATTCGAAATGCCAGGAAACTATTGAGTCAATACACCCCCAGAAACCCCGAACTGGACAACCCGTCCACGACGGTACACGAGCTGGTTGAACAGCTTAATCGCTTTATACCATAGCGTAGCAAGGCCTCAACCAAAAAGCGCTTAACCACAAAAGACAAGAATTACACGAATTTTAATGGTGAATGCGCTCTAACTTTTTGTACAAAAAAAAAGCCGTTGAAGTCAACAAGCAGTACCAGTCCGTCACACAAGAACTAAACGCCCTCTACAAAGAATGGGAAGATATCCAAGCAGAGCTGGAAACGATAGCAACAGATGAGGCGGAGTAAAGAGTAGTTTCCCCGTTTTTTTGAAGGGACACCTTGCCGGTAATCAGATTTTATCCACCCAAGCCACTTCCTCTTTTCTTGGGTATTCAATAGGGCTGATAAAATAAAAATACTTGCAATTTTTTTCGTTTTTTGTTTTACTATCGCACAGCTTTAAGGGAGGCGACAAACAATTTTCTATCATCCAATCTTCGACTTTGCCGGCAGAGGAGATAGTCCTGTGCAACAAGCTCGCTCCATAAAAACAGGCACAGACAGCCTTCGTGAAGCACTTCGCGCTTGTCATTATAGCCGCACCATCCAGGAATTTCTTGGCCACAAAGACGTTAGCGCTACGATGATCTACACCCATGTCTTGAACAAAGGCGGTCACGGTGTCAGAAGTCTCGTCAATGGCCAGTTGGCCGGTTTATACAGACGGTATAAACCGGAATTGGCAATTTGTAGAACAGGCAGGAAATGCCCAATGTGAAACAAGTTACAACCCGTAACAAGAAGACACGGCAACTTCTTATATATATCGAAACAGTCTGTGTTTGCCGTTTTATACAGACGGTATAATCATAGTTGGGTACACAGGACTATTACACTTTATGGAAAAAGCAATACGTCAGTTCTTTCTCCTGCTCGTTATTATCAGTTTTTGTTTAGCTTCTGGTTGTTCGAGTATCACCCCGGTGGGTGGGACGAGATACTCCCCAGCAGATATGAACCAAGTCGAGGTGCTATGAATATCAAGAACCACAAAGGCCGTATGAGGTGATTGCGTTAATAAGTCACGAGGCGGCCACTCGGTTCGCAACAGTTCCCGGGGTGATTCAGAAGTGTCGTGAGCTAGCGGCACAAGCTGGCGCAGATGCTATTATTATTACATCCACATACGACCAGACCTTTAACACAGCAGCCAAAGCGGCGGGGAAAGCGATCAGGTGGAAGAGATAATACGTGCGCCTAACGCACAGCTTCAACCGGACCGCGCGATCACGTGTGTTGAACGGGTCTGAAGTCCCTAGCGCGCCGCCGGTTAAGCTGGGCGTTAGGCGGGGTTCTGTTCATCTCGTGTCTCACCGTACACAGACCGCCCACAAGCCGCAGATAGGATAAAGCCGAAATGAAAATGAGTTGAACGTGAGGCATTTAAACATAAAAAGGGCTTTGTGATTTTAGAAAATATCGTCGTGGGTATCTGCAACGTATGTGGAAATCGTTATTACAGTGCCGACACACTGCATACCGTTCATGAGATTGCCACGGGCAAGCAGAAACCGGAGCGAACCGAGCATATCCCTGTCGCTCATTTGGCACCGGCAAGTCCAGGCGTAAGCTAAGTACTCGCAGTCCATTGCACTGGACTGCCTAACCAGTCGTTATATCACCTCTTACCAAAACAGGCTCAATTTTATGCAACACTTGCAGTAGGGAATATACAAGGACTATTCAGAGTAGCGTTCAAATCGGAAATGTTATTCGCAATGCCGTTGTATTTAAGATCAAAAATTGGCTTGGTGGTATGATGAATTCAGATTCTTTAATCCAGTCTGTCCAAGAGTTCTACGCAGTTTTAGAGCAACGAAAGATTGATTTTGTTCTCGTCGGGGGAATTGCCATCCTTCATTGTTAGGGTACATAAAACAAAGCAAAAAAACAAAAGCATAGGAGAAGAAAATGAAACGCAAATTGTGTTTGTCGTTAATGAAAAAGGCTTACCTTCACATATCACTTGCAAAGAGTCTTTTGGATTGCATCAAGGTCAATAGTAAAATGATAAATAAAATGGCGTTAGGCAAAACAAAACAGGAGCAATTACCATGCGTCAATTTGTTATAGAAACTCGCGTAAAAAAAGGACATTTAGAACTAAACAATGTACCTTTTTCTGATGAAACTGAGGTGAAGATCGTTGTCATTCCAAAAGTCAACTTGACTAAGATGTCGTTTCCTGAAATTAGGAAATTAACTGAATCTATTAGGAGTAACCTTTCTAACGACATTGAAACCGAAAGAAATCAAAGATGAACCAGTTTGTAGATACCAGCGCGCTGGTAAAACTTTATCACCATGAAGCAGGTACTGAAGCCTTTACAAATTTACTAAATCAGTATGCTGGTGATTTAGTCATTACCATTGCCGATCTTACAAGAATAGAGTTCCATTCGGCATTTCTGAAGCGAGTTAGGATAAATGAAATTGCTTTAGATACGGTCAAAAAGGTTTTTGAAGCCTTTGACAAGGACTTACAAATGTTCTGTATGGTTGAAGTTGACACTGTCGTGAAGGGGTTTGCAATGCAACTTCTAGACACAGTTGCCTACCAGATAAGTTTAAGGACTTTGGATGCTATTCAACTTGCAACTGCAATTGTTTCGCATCAAGTTGTTGCTGTGGATTACTTTGTAGTCTGTGATAAGAACCTGCTTAATGTTGCAGGGTATTATTTCACTACTTTTAACCCGGAAGTTGAAACTATTAAAAGGGGTTAGTGGTTTTGCCTAACAAATCGTTGCAACTGACTGCCTTCCGCTTCGATCCGGGCAGCAGCTCAACTTTGTCGTTATCCGCCCGGATACATTGCAGCTAACCATGTTTTTAATTGGCCTTAGACCCAGCCTCGCCAGCGCTTTTGAACACGTTACCGGCAACAACCCCCTCCCGCCCCCGAAAACTTCGAATTTCCTTGAATGACTTGAGAATGCTGGTAAGATAAAGATTGGTCTTACTCCATTGTTCTGTGCATTACACGAATAAAACACGGGAATTCGCTGAAGGCTCTTGCTGATGTTTCTACCGTTTTTCAATAAAATATTACAACGACACGTTGCTAATGAATGGCTAAGGACGTTTATACCGTCCTTTTTGTGTTTTGAGTTTCTGATATTTTTGGGTTTTGGTATTCAGTTGTTGCATAAAGGGCTGGATATTATTGCGCTCCGAATGCTCATACCGCACCTCTTTATTCAGGCAACCCCGTATTCAATCCCCTCGGCCTTGCTGACCGCAACGTCTATGGCCTACGGCAGAATGAGTTCAGACCGCGAGGTGTTGGCCATCCAATCAAGCGGCATAAACATCTATAAAATAATCACGCCGATTTTAATCATGGGGTTCGCCTTTTGTTTGATAACCGTGGTGTTGTCGTCGGAAATACTGCCTATGTCATGCTACAGGATCATGCTGCTCCAGGAGCGCGCGATCAACAGTATCCTTGCCGGACGTATGGCAAGTTTCCAGAAGAAGATAGACCTTCATCCCTACCAGATTTACATCGGCAAGGTGGAGGATGGCGTAAACAAGGACATTGTCGTAATCGAGTATGCGAATGATTACGTAATGAACATTATTATCGCCGAGGAGGGCGCTATCGAGATGGAGCCGGAACAAAACAAGATACGGCTTATCCTGTATCGCGGGGAATTCATTAAACCCAATTATAAAAGAATCGGCGAGGCGGCGCCCCGTATTGGGGCTTTTTACAAAACCACTTTTGAGATACAGTTGAAGGAAAAGAAACCCAATTCATCCACAAAATACATGACGGTACTCCAGTTGTTTCAACAGAACAGGGAAATCCGCAAATCGTTGGCGGAATGTTCGAAGGACAAGATGCCTTCGATAAAAGACAAGGATTCGTTGTCGAAAAAACTGTTTACTTGCCAAACGGAGACCATCGCCTTATCGGAAATGCACAATAAACTTACCGCGGATTTAAAACGTTCGAATGAAAACCTGGAGCGGCAAATGTCCAGGATCGAGGGTCTGGGAAACGAGATTAAAGCGGCTAAAAATTACATCCTCGTTGCCAGTGAAAACGTTATACAGGTGAAAAGGGAGAGCCGGATTGGCAGACCCGATGACGAGGACAGGGATAAAAAGGTAGAAGACATCAGGGTAACCATTGATAACGAAACGCAAAGGATCTACGCCCTGGAACGAAAAATTGCGGAGGCCAGGGAATCGCAAAAGGTTGAAATCAAGAACATTGCCACCTTTACCCAATCCGTTGCGGAAACTGCCGAAGCACGTGACAGTTTGCTGAAAAAGACGAAATCCGTCGAGTATAATTTAGGCATCATTAACAGAGATGTTACCATACGGAAAAATGATATTTCTGCCCACAAACGTTTATCACAGGCATTTTCATGCCTAACTTTTATTATTATAGGCATCCCGCTCGGCATAAGGCTGAGGAGCGGCAACCTCATGATTGCATTCGGCGCCAGCTTTATGGTGATATTGTTTATCTATTACCCCCTGGTGGTGGCAGGAATTGTGCTGGCAGAGGATAGCCAATTGCCGGTGGTACCCGTTTTGTGGGGGGCGAACATACTCCTCATCGGAGCGGGTCTCCTTTCTTTCAAGAAGCTTATACCAAAGTAAGCTCCTTAAGGCCTGCTATAATCTTGACTTTTAATGAAAAAGAATTAGTATATCCATTACCTTCTGTATCTGTTTTTTAAATGTCCCACAGGGGCAAAATATTGGTAGAAATCAAGGACATCAAAACATAAATGCCGTAGGCACGATTATAGTTACAACCCAATTGTTCTGCCGAATATATCGTGCCTTGTTTCTTTTCTACCAATATTTTGTTCCTACCGGAACACTGCAGATGTGGTTGCAGCGTAGCCGCGTTGGGTTTTCCTACGACAGTTTGGAATTTTCGCTTGTCGAAGATTGATATCGAGAAAATGCGCAATAATAAGCTTGTTTTTGGTGTAAATGTCGGAAGCAAATGGACACGGGTGATCAT
The DNA here is from genome assembly GCA_964355695.1 of uncultured candidatus Brocadiaceae bacterium. Classification (GTDB taxonomy): domain Bacteria; phylum Planctomycetota; class Brocadiia; order Brocadiales; family Brocadiaceae; genus JACVXV01. The sequence goes on along the minus strand of CAYHFB010000038.1, from coordinate 1,691 downwards.
GATGCTGATCATTGCCAACGTCAGCGTGTTCATACTTCAATTGCTGTTTTCCACCGTAAGCATGCAGTGGTCGCCACCGTTAACCCAAACGTTGATAGACGGTCAACCGGGACACGCATACGCGTTGCCGTGGTGCTATCCAGCCTCAGATAAATTTACTAAATTGTTCTGGCTTTATCCGCAGGACGCCGTGGGGCATGTATGGCTGTGGCAATTTGTGTCCTACATGTTCCTGCATAGCACAACCGACCTATGGCATTTGATTTTTAACATGCTTGCGCTCTGGATGTTCGGCGGTGAGGTTGAGCGGGTATTAGGTTCCAGGCGTTTTTTGACGCTCTACTTTACGGCGGGTATTTTTTCCGGAATATGTTGTTGTCTATTTACACCGCAAATCCCTATCATAGGAGCTTCCGGCGCCATCCTCGCCATTGAAATGGCCTTTGCCCTGTTTTTTCCCAATAGCACAGTTATCTTTTACTTTTTCCCCATGAAGGCAAAGTATCTCGTTATGATCTTTGCCGGCATAACCATTTTAAACTGCCTCGTTCCCCAATCCGGCAGCGTTGCGCATTTTGCGCATCTGGGGGGGCTGGTCTACGGGTTTTTGTTTGTCAGATATTCTTACCGGGTGACGGAGTATTTTCAAAAATGGCAGATATCCCATCACGAAAATGAAATAGTAAAAGAGCGGGAAATCCGCGCACGGGTGGACAAGATTCTCGATAAGGTAAATCGGAAAGGTATGCGAAACCTTACGTGGCGTGAACGCAATTTTCTTAAAAACGCCAGCAAACTGTATAAAAAGGGTATGAATTTAGGTGAGGAAGACCATGATTAAAATAGCCGTAAACGGGGCATGCGGAAGGATGGGGACAAGGATTGTCGCCCTTGTTTGTGAGGATAGGGAACTGACGTTAGTGGCGGCATTGGAGAGGGAGGGACACCCATCGCTTGGCAAGGATGCCGGTATTATTGCGGGCTACGGTGAAATAGGCCTTAAGGTCTCCGCATCCTTGCGCGTGGAGGCAGACGTGTTGATCGAGTTTTCCTCTCCCGAATCTGCCATTGAGATAGCCGCGGTTTGCGCAAAGAGAGGTACCGCCCTTGTTGTCGGCACAACGGGGTTGAACCCCCTGCAATATGAAAAAATGCAAGGGTTTTCCCGGCAAATCCCCTGTATTGTTTCCCCGAACATGAGTGTAGGGGTAAACGTCCTGTTTGACGTGGTGTCTCAAATGGCCAAAATGCTTGGAAATGATTTCGATGTGGAAATCGTCGAAACCCACCATCGATTCAAGAAGGATGCACCCAGCGGCACGGCCTTGAGGCTTGCCGAAAAAATCTGTGATGCAACGCATAAGAAAATGGATAAAGACGTTATTTATGGCCGCCAGGGGCTTACCGGCGAGCGTCCGGCAGGCCAGATCGGAGTCCATGCCGTTCGAAGTGGCGACGTTGTGGGAGACCACACGGTTGTGTTTGGAAGTATGGGCGAACGCATAGAGATTACCCACAAGGCGCATACGCGTGACACCTTTGTACGCGGCGCTATTCGTGCGGCAAAGTTTTTGGCGAAAAAACCGCCGGGGATGTACTCGATGTCGGACGTCTTAAAGGCGTAAAAAATGTCCCTTTCCGTATTTCGCCCTTTCAGGGCTTGATGGTTTTTGTCATATTCCCAGGGCGTT
>CAYHFB010000037.1:0-14836 GCA_964355695.1 uncultured candidatus Brocadiaceae bacterium | reverse complement strand
TTCGATATTCAATACACGGTTAAATCGTACCGTAATGCCGGTGATTTCCTCACTCTATTTCCTTGATTCGTTTGAGTTGTGTTTCTTAACTTAACACCTATGGGGGAAACCCCGCCCCTGCGACGTTGTTTTGCATGGGGACATCTTACTATCCTTTTCAATGGCAAGGCGAAAGCCTCGCCCTACGTTTTGCAAACCTGAATTTGTGTGACCTGACAAAACCGTTACCAACAAGAAATGTCCGCCTGGATTCTGAACAAACGGAAGTTTTTCTATGCACGTTTGTTTTTAATAAATGATGCATACTGTTTATCTATGGATGCGATGTGATTTAAAAGCCATTCCACTAAATACGTAAGAAGGTCAACTGAGATGTATTCCTTATTCTCATAATGTTTTTGTGACATGTCGGTAATCTTCCTGGTAAACTCGGCATGTTCCGCCTTGTGCCTTTCGTACTGAAGCCTTGTAACTGCGCCATGGTCTGAAAACCCGGTCTTCACCATCAAGTCATCTTCTGTGGCAAAATGAATCTTGGTATAATCGGTTAATTCGTTGAGAATCTTGCCGGTAACGTTATCCTCTTCATCTCTCAGCATTGCTTGATGTAGTTTGTTGATATAGGACACCAATTTTTCGTGTTGTTCATCAATGTGGGGTATACCAACGCTATAGGTATTGTCCCATGTAAAAAGCGGCATAGTTCCTCCTTTATGTGAAACGATAATGACTAGTGCGGTACAGCCGCAACCAAAGTTCATCCCTTTTTATCTGCGTTATGGATGAATTCCAGAGTCACAGGTTTGTTAAAATACTTACAAAGCAAAGAAGTTTTTATCGGGTAATACTCTATATCAGGTAGCTCCCACTGAGCTTTTGGATGTTTCAATCCATTACTACGACAAACAGGCCGCCCCTCCGGGGCGATTTTCAACGTATAGGAATTTCAATGCTGTAGCGCGGGAGTTCATCCCCCGCTTAGCGTGCATTCCCAATGCCATTGCCGCGCTACACAAAAGCTATCGCCACCGGCGACATAATTAAGGATTGCTCTTCGATAGGAGTTCTTCAAACAATGCCATCGGTAATGGTTTGTGGAACAGGTATCCTTGGATGTCAGTACAACTCTGTAGCTTGAGAAAATCGAGTTGCTCGTTGGTTTCGACACCTTCAGCAATAACCCCAAATTTCAAACTATGAGCCAGGGCGATAATGGCGCTAACAATCATCCTGTCATTCTGGTCAGTTGTAATGTCGCGGACAAAAATCTGGCTGATCTTCAGTTTGTTAATGGGTAATTTTTTGAGATAATAAAGAGAGGAAAAGCCGGTGCCAAAATCATCAAGCGCAATCTGAATGCCTATCTCTCTCAATGTTTTTAAATTCCGAAGGGTTGCATCCAGATTTTGCATAGCGGCGCCCTCGGTAACCTCTAATTCCAACAGATGGGGGGGCATTCCGGTTTCTTTTAATACCGAAGTAACCAGTTCAATCAGATTTTCTTGCTGGAACGTATGCGCAGAAAGGTTTACGGCCACAGTTAACGGACGGAATCCCTTATCCAACCATACCTTGTTTTGCAAGCAGGCGGTACGTAATACCATCTCGTCGATGAAGACAATCATTCTCGTGTCTTCCGCGAAGGGAAGAAATTCTGCGGGAGAAATCAACCCCCTTTGTGGGTGTTGCCATCGCACCAGCGCCTCCATGCCGGTGATTTGACCCGTGCCGGCGTCTACTTGTGGCTGATAGTGAAGCACGAACTCATTGTGCTCCAGGGCGTGGTATAAATCCTGTTCGAGGATCATTGACGAAGAAGACTTGCTGTATATAGTCGGGACATAAAAAGTATAGTTATTTCCACCGTGTTCGCGGGTATAATGCATGGCTATCTCGGCATTTTTAAGGAGGATTTCAACGCAGTCTCCATCGTTGGGATAGACGGATATTCCCATGCTGATTTTAATGTAGAGTTCTTGTTCATTAATAATATGTGGTTGTTTCATCGTATTGAGTATTTTATTTGCAACGGTATGCACGTGGTCCACGTGGGTGAGTCCCAGCAGCGCTATTGCAAACTCATCGCCTCCCAGCCGGGCAACCGTATCATCCTCACGAACACAACTTTTAAGCCGGCCTGCAACGCCTTGTAGCAACATGTCTCCTATGTTGTGGCCTAGCGTTTCATTTATAAATTTGAATCTGTCAAGGTCCAGGCATATCACGGCAGCTATTTTCCTTGTGCGGTGCGCTTGTGCTACTGCCAGAGAGAGGCGATCACCGAACAGCACGCGGTTGGGCAGCGTGGTAAGGGTATCATGAAGAGCTAAGTGCTCGACTTTTTCCTCTACCTGTTTACGCGTTGCAATTTCCGACTGTAATTCCACATTTTTTGTTATTAATGCCGCCGTACGGCTCGCCACGCGCTGTTCCAAATACACGTTTAACGCCTTCAGTTCTTCTGAGGTTTTTTTTAGTTCAGTCACATCCCGCCAGATACTGATAATAACGCCAGCATCCTCTTCGGCCATCTGTTCGAGAACGGACGTATTGACGCTGAAACACCTCATCTCATGCATTTGAGTGATAAGTTTGAATTCCACGTTGAAACATGAGGTTTCTCTATGGACGCGGCTCACCATTTCGGTCCAGCGCACAGGCCACTCACTATAAAGCTGCTCAAGCAGGGAGAATACATTTGTCTCTATAATGTCATGCCTCTGCCGTCTAAAGAAATTGCAAAACGTTTCGTTGACGACTATGATGTTGTGGGTTGCATCGGTAATCAAAATGCCATCGGCCGACGCGCGTAACAGTTTTTCAAAAAACTTAATGGTCTGCTGTGCGCCTTCTATTTTGCTTTTTTTATTTTGGTCATTCATAATGCACCGCGCTTCCCATCAAACAGCCTGACACCTAAAAAAACCTGTAACTCAGGGCTTCAGCCCTGATGAACTCCAGCATTGTGCTACGCGCTGAAAGCTACATGCAAAATGCCTGCACCCGTTCAAATTCAACGTCCATCAAACCTGAAGGTTTGAGCTACAAATAATGGTTGTCAAACCTTTGCTATCTTTACAGCGCAATATTTTAATTCGGGTTGTTTTGAGTTTACGTCATAAGCAGTATTGCAGACGAGATTGGCGAGTCTTCCACTGCCAACCGAAGAAGCCTTTCCGAAGTGAGGGCTCATGAAGAGTGTTCCTGCAAGCACACGATCTTTAATACGGGCTGCGCCCCTGACGCTGCCCCTGCGGGACGTGACCTCGACCTCATCCCCATTCGATATACCATAGCGGGTAGCGTCTGTGGGATGAATCTCTACGAAATTATCCGGTTCTATATTGTTAAGACGTGGAATGCGGCCCGTGCGCGAGCGGGTGTTGAAGTGGCAGGAGACACGTCCGGTATTGAGTACGAAGGGATATTCAGCATCAACGACTTCCGCTGGCGCTTTGTAGCTACGACCAAGCAATGCAGCGCGGCCATCCGGCCTGGGGAAACGCATGTCGGTAAACAAACGTGGTGTGCCGGGATGGTTAGCGTCCAGACAGGGTAGTTGCGGCCCCACCTTGTTCCGCAATCGTTCATAACTTACGCCGCTCATGTCACAGATACGGCCAGCCGTGATTCTCTTCCATTCTTCGAATATTTCTTCGGGTGACGTATAAGGGAAATCTTTTGCAAAGCCCATAGCCTTTGCTATCAGACAGATGATTTCCGTGTCAGGCATTGCCAGTCCCGGCGGTTCGACGTTCTTTTCCAATAGTTCAATGCGCCTTTCGGAGGAGATGAACGTCCCGGTTTTTTCACCCCACATTGCACTGGGGAGAATAACGTTTGCCAGCATGGTAGTTTCTGTGGGATGAAAGATTTCCTGCACCACAAGAAGCTCCGCCTTTGAAAGGCCTTCCTCTACCCATTGGGTATGAGGAAGCGATGATGCAGGGTTGGAGCCAATTACCCAAAGCGCCCGAACTTCTCCAGAATGCAGCGCCTTGATTGTGTCAATAATGGTTAAACCTGCCGATGGCTGTATCTTCTCGAAAGGGACACCCCAAAAATCGGCAACCTCCTGACGGTGTTTGGGGTTGGTAACCATGCGCAGACCCGGCAGAAGGTGTGACAATGTGCCAACCCAGCGGCACGACATCGTGTTAGCCTCGCCGGTAATGGATAATGGGCCAGCGCCTTTGCGGCAAAAGTTCCCCGTTAATAATGACAAATTATGTAACGTATTGTTCTTGAAAACCGCCTGAGTAGACTGATTGTATCCTTGAAACCAAAAGGTCAGCATTGCCTTCGCCTGCCCGATGGTTCGGGCGGCCTCGACAATCTGAGCCTCGGTACAGCCAGTGATTTGTGCGACCCGTGAAGGCGTATATTCTTTCAGCATTTCTTTGAGATCGTTAATCCCCGTAGTGTATGAATCCACCTCTGACTCCCGAACGAACCCTTCTTTAAAGAGGATGTGCGCAAGGCCATTATTAAGGGCAACGTCTGTGCCGGGCTTTATCTGGAGGTGTATGTCCGCTATAGCCGCAGTTTCCGACCTGCGGGGATCGACGACAATAACCTTTGCTTGATTTGTTATCCTGGCCGCGCACATACGGCGGAATAGGATGGGCAAAGACACGGCCATATTATTACCGGCGATGAAAAAAAGGTCTGCTTCTTCAATATCGGCGTAGCAGGTAGGGGGGGCGTCACTGCCGAGGGTGGATATAAATCCCAGGGCAGAACTAGCCATGCATAAGCGGGCAGTGCATTCTACGTTATTCGACCCGATAAAGGCCTTCATGAGTTTGTTTATCAGATAGTACTCTTCCGTCAAATTGGCGGCCCCACCGTAAAACGCTATTGCGTTGGGGCCATATTTTTTAGAGATTCGATTCAATTCGTCGGCAACGAAGTGGACGGCTTCACTCCAGTCAACGGTAACTAACCCGTCTTTACGGCGAATCATGGGATGGGTTAATCTTCCTTCAGCGGTGAAAAGTGTGGGTAGATGGTGTGGTAATGCGCAAATATCACCTTTATTGGAGGGATGTTCCTTCATTCCCTGAACTTCTACAATTTTTCCGTCTTCAACCCCAACCATCAGGCCACAGCCGATACCGCAATAGGGGCAGGTAGATTTTTTCCATTGAATAGGCATAGGCATTTTTCCGTTCAGATTGTAAGCACGACGTTAAACGTACCGGGCTTAAAGTTTGCAAAAACAGCGGTGCATGTAACGGTATTCTCGTTCCCAATCTCCAGATCAGGAATGTTCCGGTAACAGAAGCTGTTGCTTCATTTCTTTCGTAATATTTTGTTTTTCTGATTCATTGCAAAGGCAGGGCAAGCGTTCCGGCTTGTTACTATCGTGTCAGGTGATGACGCCAAGCCTACCTTTGTTGCAAACCCGTTCTCGCGCTGGAGCTTGTGAACGAGGTGGAATAATATTACATGAAACTTAAATTGTGTCTATTCTATACACTTTTGTGTTATTTATCAATGAATCATTTGGGAAAAGATTAAGTAACGGGACGGTAGTATAAATCCCTTTGTCTTGGTTCATACCCGGCGTCTTTAATAAGAAATTCTATCTCATCCTTACTTAAACGATAGCTGACCCCTGCTGCACGAACGACGTTCTCTTCAATCATCGTGCTACCCATGTCGTTTGCCCCGCATCTAAGCGCAAGTTGGGAGATTTTTGCGCCTTGTGTGACCCACGACGCCTGAATGTTTGCAACATTGTCCAAGTACAGGCGGGAAATAGCCAGTGTTTTTAAATATTCATGGCTCCCCAGCAGCGCCGTATCCAACTGGGTATTTTTGGGTTGAAACGTCCATGCGATGAACGCCGTAAAACCACCGGTTTCATCTTGCAGGCTTCTGATTTTCTCCAGGTGTTCGATGCGTTCTTCAATCGTTTCAACGTGGCCGAACATCATAGTAGCCGTTGTCTTCATACCAAGCTGGTGTGCCTCGCGCATGACGTCAAGCCATTCCAGCGCCGAACATTTGTTTGGGCTAAGCAGGTTGCGGCACCGGTCAACGAGTATCTCAGCCCCACCGCCTGGAATAGAATCGAGTCCGGCGGCCTTCAGGTTTTGAATAACGTTTCGGGTAGAAATGCCGCTTATCTGCGAAAAATGGGCGATCTCCGGCGGTGAAAAGGCGTGGATGTGGATATCGTATTTCGCCTTGATCGCCTTTAACGTATCGAGATAATAATCCAATTTCAACGATGGATGCAGGCCTCCCTGCAAAAGTATCTGCCTGCCGCCTAGCGCCTGGGTTTCCTCTATCTTCCGGAATAATGAATCCTGGGGGATAACGTACCCGTCGCTATCGCCTTCCTCCCGATAAAAGGCGCAAAATTTACACCCGGAGGTACAAATATTCGTATAGTTGATGTTCCGGTCAATAATATACGTCCGGAAATTCTCCGGGTGGCGCTTTTTTGTCACCTCATCCGCCGCCATGCCCAAAATGGAAATATCTTTTATTGAAAACAGCTTAACGCCGTCCGACGGCGTTAGCCTTACGTTATCAAGCGATTTTTCAAGAATACCTTCCATTTCCCGTAATGGAAAGGAACGGTTACGTGTTGTTAAATACAATTTCTCTCCCCTCTGGAGCCAGTCCTAATGATACGGCATGTTGATAAAACGCCCAAAAACCTTTTATTTCCTCGTCACCCAGGCCGTACCGGATCGAACGGGTAAGATAGCGCAGGCATTGCTCCTGAGTGAATTGAGTGCGTTGCGATTCCGTTATCGCCAACGTTGTGACTGATTGAATACCCGCTTCCTTCGCTTCCCTCAGCAGGTTGTTTATCCCTGGTACGTGAGATTCGTTTTTTACCGCCCATATTGCGTAAATAAAGGGAAGTCCCGTGTGGTCAAACCAGGCCTGTCCCAGGTCGAGCGTAAAGTACCCACTCTCGTTTACTCTCATTGCGTTATCACCGATGACGAGCGCTGCGTCTGCGTCAACACCGGCGACGTTCTGTGTGCCATTCCATGGTGTGTACTGAGGACTGAGATGGTATTTTTCGTGGAGAATAATTCGGGTAAGTGCACAAGACGTTAAAGAACTTTTGTCCAGCGCGACAGTGCGTATATCCTGAATCGGCGTCTTTGAGAATATTTTTACACTCTCCACGGCGCCCAACGAAGAGATAGAAATGCCGGGGATAATGGCGTACCCGCCATTCCGGAAATATTCAATAGACGGGATGAGAGAGACGTCAATGTGGCCGTTGTTCAGCATATCAGGCAAAAGCGAAGGCACCTCAAATACCAGTTCAACGGCATCACTCATTTGATTAAGCCCATAAATTAATGGCTTGGCATTTAAATAGGGGACGACGCCAATTCTGAGTCTCTTTTTCACAAAATACCCTTGCTAAAATGCTATTTCTCATATAAATTATTGTCAGGCTTTAGTTTGCAATTCCTACGTTTAGTTATTTTATATACCTTTCCACAATTCTTCAACAACGAATTGTAATTGCAAAAACAACACTATTTAAACCGAAAGGATTATTGGCATGAAGACGACACGGCAAAACCCCCGTTCACTAAAAACCATTTTCCATTGCATAGGAATTGCCGTTATTCTCTGCGGCTTTGTGAACATGAGACATCTCGCCGCAGAAGAACAAGCAAGGCAGGGCAGGGACTTTTTTGATAGGGCAGAGCCTATTGTGATGAAAGACTCTTTGGCCGTCTTGCTAGGGGCAATGGGTAGGGGGGATGCGTTTACCTACACCTATTCAGACGCCGTTAAATTTGCCGGCCATTCTTGCCCGGCGGTTGCAGGCGCCTATAAATCTACTCAACTGGCGTTAAAATCATTGTATGGCAGCGACGTTCCCGTGCGAGGAGACATAAAGGTCGTCTTGCGGGGAAGTCCTGACAATCATGCAAATGGTCCGATATCCCAGATAATTACCCTAATAACCGGGGCCGCCACTGAAACCGGATTTAAGGGCTTTGGCGCCAATGGCAAGCATGGAAGATGTAATTTGCTAACCTTTGATAAAGAGTCCACCCCGGACCCCACGGTAACCTGCGCCATGATTTTCCAGCGAGTTGATACCGGGAAAAAGGTGGAGGTTGTTTACCGTCTTGGGAAGGTTCCATCTCATGAGCGGTTGGATAAGCTCATGCCTCTTGCAATCTCCGGCAAGGCGTCTGAGGAAGAGTTGAAGGAGTTTGGCGATTTGTGGCAGGAACGGGTAAAAACCATCCTCTTGAATCCGGCAGAAGGGGTGTTTTCCGTTAAGGAGTAAAAAAGGGACTGGTGGCACAGGCTTACAGCCTGTGTGAAAATTCTACCGGTAGCAGCACAGGCAAGATGCCTGTGCCACCAAGTCTTATAAATATTGTTTTCTATGAGGTAAAAATGATGATTCTCTCGCAAAAAGACGCTGCCCATTTCTTCAACCTTATGTGGGGATTACAATATTATGTCAATCAACAACTCCAACTCTTACCTGATGTACCATCATTTCAAGCATTTAACAACCTGTCTCTTGAAGAAAAACTTCCCATACGCGACGCATTGTGGAAAAATACGTATCTGATAGATGCTTATGCGATGCAAAATCCTGATGGCTTGTCCACGGACGACTTGAGCATCATCCGCAAATGGAATACCTTCATTGCCAGTAAATTCTACATCCTTCGCTATTTGAAGGACTATACTGTTTTTATTGGTGAGCCAAGAGTATACGGCGTTGTTGGCCTGTACGAACGTATTGAAGACATATTGCCTCCACGGCCATTGCCCGTTCTCGTGGACGCCGTCCTCATTCCTTACCAGGGGAAGATCGTCTATGACGGTGTGATACAAAGTTACAATATTCACTTTGGCGGGGGAATACACTCCAATTTAAAAGAACAATACGCACGGGACAAACAAAATGGTCTCATTATTACCAGCTTAGAGCCTGAAACTGCCCTTACGCCATTGCCAGGAAAAGCCGGCAAATTTGACAAAGAGAACGAAGCGATAGCGGATGAGATTATGAAGGCAAGCGAACGTATGCGCGGCGGCACGGCAATTCAAAGCGCCGCCTTCGGTTTGCTGCGGGCAAGTGCAAAAGCAACGCAACTGGCCGTGCACAATCCGGATGATATTGAAGGACTAAGGCATTTGGGACGCCAAACACTTAACGCCTTTAACCGGCTGCAAAAGGCAATAAACCGTGCAGAACCGTAACGAAGAAGAACATTAAGGAATAAGCGGAGGAAGGGTACTACTATGGCTATAGCACACTTTAAAAGATATATCCCACCAAGACTGAATTATTGGCTTAAGAAGGCAAGAAATGTAGTCCTTTCTCTTGTATATCGTGGTAAAGAGCGATATTGCCCGGTATGCGAGAAGCAGTCCAGGAAATTTGTTAAACATGATATTATTGAAAATGCAAGATGTGTGCATTGCGGCGCCCATGAACGGCAGAGAATTGTGTGGCTTTACCTGAGCCGGAAAACGGATTTGTTTAGCGGAGTGCCAAAAAAAATGTTGACCGTTGGAATTGATCTGCCGCTTGATAAACCGTTGAAAAGTCGTTTGGGGGCAAATTATCTTACTGTTGACCTTTTTAATCCACTCGCAATGGTTAAAATGGACATTACCGATATCCATTACCCAGAAGCGTCTTTTGATGTGGTCTACTGCAGTCACGTGCTGACATACGTACGCAATGACAGACAAGGCATGAGGGAGTTGTTTCGTGTTTTAAAACCGCATGGATGGGCTATTTTTGCAGATCCGATACGCCATGCTAAAACGATAGATGTCCCTCTCGTTGACCAGGCATCGATTTCCCTCAAAACGTTTAACACTGAAGCAGAATGTTATCACCATTACGGCCCTGATTATGAAGAACGGCTACGAGCCGCCGGGTTTAAAACACAAGCTATACATCCCGCTGATTTTCTGAACGCTGAAGAGATGGAATATATGGGTATTACTATTATGGCGCATGATACCTTTTATTGTATTAAGGAATAGCTGGCTGGCGAGGCAATACCTCTGAACGGCAAAAGGTGCAGTAGCGCGACCCTTTAGGGTTGCAATCACGGGTACGTATTCAGACCGTTGCAAGGCGACAGCCTTGCCCTACGTATAAATGGGTTTATCTCTCGCCATTGGCTGGCCACGAGGGACGGCGCTACAAAAAAAGCCGTCATCGTAGGCGACCTGATTAACTCATTTGTACAGACCAAAGTGGGCTTTGCCCACAACCCAATAGAAAAACCATACGTTACAAAATGCCTTGCTCGCCGCTTTACAGAGGGATTTCCGGGAATGACAACAAAATAAGTTGTTTTTTATTGCAGTTTTGAATCGGTAAGGTACTAACCACCGATGGTTATTTTAACAGAAAGGACCTGACGTACTTATGGAAATATCCCGTTTCATTATGCGTTTTATCTATTGGTTGTCAACGTTGGGTCTTGGGAAAGGACCGCATGTTACCCGCTATTACATGTACCGTCATCTTTCCAAATATTCAACACCAAGGCCACCAGAACTTAAGGTGCTATCAATCAGTGATTCCGGTGCATTAGGAAAACTCTTAGGTTTTGTGGATAGCCAAATGGTGAATGTGTCTTATCCTGGTTGCAACATCCTCAATTTGCCATTTAAAGACGGGGAGTTTGACGCCGTTGTAAGCGATCTGGTACTGGAACACGTAAAGGGTTGTCCTCAGCAGGCAATAGCTGAAACGTTTAGGGTGTTAAAGCCTGCCGGTATTGTTTTACATACCACTAATTTAATTTGCCCAATCCATGGAGCGCCAAACGATTATTGGAGGTTTACTCCAAACGCCCTGGAATTCCTGGTAGCAAAGCACGGGCGTATTATCGACGTCGGTGGCTGGGGAAATCCCTACCTGTGGCTTTTTGCTGCACTTGGCATGAGGTACGTGCCTGTTCCCCATGCACGATGGCATCCACTCCATTGGGTTGCTACGAAAAACATAGAAACGTGGCCGGTTGTTACCTGGGTGTTGGCTTCCAAGTATGCCGATTAGTGTTGCTAAGGATGCGTTACATAATAACATGACCAATTAACGATATGGGTATAGAGCGGTAACGCACGTCGTGTGGAGTGGGATCGCACGCTACACCCAAGCAAAACTGCTCAGCTTATTATGTAACGCATCCTAATGGCTTGCGCACAAATAACATGAACAGTATTTATGTATTTAGCATTACGGAATAATTAAACCAATTCGCGAATATGTTCAAGTTATATCTGCTCAAGCCCTAAGTAGCGGAACGACGGCATCGATAGTTGGTAGCAAAAAAACTTTCATCAACCGTAATGACCGCTAATTGATGCTAATACTTTTCTTTGTTTCGCCGGTATTAGCGTTTGCTGGCGTTCACTCGCGGTCGACTGAGTTTTAAACCAATTATTCTCTCTATTGTTCGACATTTGTAATTCCTTATTCGAGGTTCGACATTTGTAATTCCTTATTCGAGGTTCGACATTTGTAATTCCTTATTCGAGGTTCGATATTGAATTTCCCGGAAAATTATGACCTGTATGCCATTATTCAACCCTTTTATCGGCAAGAGGCTTGCCCTCGCCAGGGTATTATTACACAACGCATATCGAGAAAGATAGTAATGGCAATGGTGTACCGATTTTTAGCAATGGGTGTTTTATCATACGTAACCATGTTCACCGCTACGCCACAGAGATGCTACGGTCAGGCAGTGAATAGCGAGGTTGCCCTCACCGGCGCACTGCAAACAGTCAAACCGGGTCCGCGTATTGACGTTTCCAAGTCCTCCGTTTCCGGCAATGTCCCGAATCAATCCATTCTCAACGATGCTTCATACAAAGTCCCGCCGCAATCTGCCGGCAAAGGCGGGCGGGTAATTGGTAAAAAACAGATCAATAAAATGGGGAAAAAAGCCCAACCGCAATTTTATCCCCCCGCATTAGACAAAAGTGGAAATGCCTACTTCGCATCCTGCAGCGGCAAGATCACCGCAATCGACCCAAGTGGAAACACGAAATGGCTTATGCAACTGCCGGGCAGGATTAGCACGGGTTTTACCATCGGCCAAAACAATACGTTATATTTCAGCTCAGATGATACGCTTTATGCCGTTGATAACAATGGCCGGTTGAAGTGGACGTTTAAAACCGATAACACGATTTCCTTCCCGGCGATTGTGGATAAACAGGAAAATATTTACATCGTTACCGCGAAAGACAATATGCTTTATGCCGTCAGGCCCGAAGGCCGCCTGAACTGGAAGGTACACATAGACGGAGACGTCGCCATGCAGCCTTCCATAACTGCGGAAGGCAGTATTTACGTCGCCGTGCAAGATAAGTCGCTTTACGTTCTCAATCCTGATGGGAAATTTCATTGGCGACGGCGGATATTCAGTAAGCCGCCGGAAAAACCCATACCGTCGCCATCAACCGGCAACGACGTCGCCCTCAATGCCACCCCAGAAACCACAACAAAACCCGTTGCTGTATCTCAAGGGCAGCCGATACCGGAAGCCCTGCGTATTTCCCGCAAAAAACTGGAGATAGAAGAAACGTCACTGCAACAACCCCACGAATCAGCCACCACAGCCTTTACCGCCTCTACTCAAAAGGGGTATGCACCGTTGCGGGTAGAGTTTTTAGACACCTCCACAGGAGATGTCATAGACAGATGCTGGGACTTCGGGGACGGAACACTGGTAAATTCAGACCGTACCCCGGCCCACACCTACATTATACCGGGGAATTACAACATTCGTTTCATCACAAAGCGCACGGACATGGTATCCACCATCGTCAAAAAGCAGTATATTACCGTTATGGACGCCTCCATGTCCAATAACAGAGGGGAGGCTGAGTCGGTTTCCCAGGCAGAAAACAAAGGGATGCCACCTGTCCCCACGCAAATTTCAACCGTTAATGGAATTCCTATTTCCAAAAGCGGTGATTACGAATCTGCTTTTTCGGTAGAAAACAAAGAGAGGCCGTCCGCTCCCGCTCAAATTACAACCGCATCAGAAGGCCGTAAGCCCATTAAGTATTTCCCGCAGAAGGCACAAAAATAAATATTTTAAAAATTTTCATTCACAAACGGTCTAATTTTTGGTAAATATAGTAGGGCGTCGGTATCGGGGAAAAGCCTTGGCAGTTGACGCTCAGTTTTGGGCTTATCTGAGCAGCTTCGATACTGACGCTCTTTTTTTTTGCAAATTTTCCTCATTTGGGCTGCGAACTCGCTGCGCTGGAATATGACTGCTGATACAACCGAAGAAGATACCATCCTGGCTATCGAGAAGATAGTTAAAGGGCGCACACAGATAAAAAAAGAAATTGCAAAGGTTATTGTAGGGCAAGACGAGGTTATCGACAACCTCCTGATAGCCCTTTTTTGCAAGGGGCATTGCCTCTTTGTCGGTGTGCCGGGTCTCGCCAAGACACTTCTCGTCAGCACCCTTGCTGACGTTTTGAACCTGAAATTCAACCGCATCCAGTTTACCCCAGATCTCATGCCTGCCGATATTACCGGGACGGACATATTGGAGCAGGATCACACGTCGGGAAAAAGGTTTTTCAAATTTATCAAGGGGCCTATCTTTTCAAACATACTCCTTGCCGATGAAATAAACCGTACGCCTCCCAAGACACAAGCGGCCTTGCTCCAGTCAATGCAGGAATATAAGGTAACCGCCAGCGGCGTTACGTATCCGCTCGAACTTCCCTTCATCGTCTTTGCAACCCAAAACCCCATTGAGCAGGAGGGTACCTATCCCTTGCCCGAAGCCCAACTGGACCGGTTTATGTTTCAAATAAACGTGCAATACCCCTCCAGGGAAGAAGAAATAGAGATGGTAAGGGCAACCACCTCCGCGTTTAAACCAACCGTTAATAAGATATTCAGCCCGGAGGAAATCATGGGGCTTCAGGGTCTCGTCACCAGAGTTCCCATCGCCGACTATGTGCTTGAATACGCCGTAAAACTGGTGCGTGCAACGAGGCCATCTGATTCCGCCGCGCCTGACTTTATTAAAAAATTCATAAGTTGGGGGGCCGGTCCTCGCGCCTCACAATTTTTTGCGATGGGAAGCAAGGCGCGCGCCTTGCTTGATGGCCGGTATGCGGCGACCTGCAATGACGTTCGCGCCATAGCCCGGCTCGTCCTGCAACACCGTATTATTACCAATTTCCATGCCGAAGCGGAAGGAAAGACGCCGTTACAGATCATCGATCAGTTGCTTGATACTATAAAAGAAGGCTCCTAATAATTCTATTCGCGTTTTGCTTTTACAAAGAGCAACCGGAACCACAGATTGCACAGATAAAATTACGAAGGAACGCGTGTCCTTTCATGTGAATTCCAATAAGATGTTGAAGGCCTAATTTAAAATAATCTATGGAATTTTATAGTCCAAAATCTGTGTAATCTGTACTACAATCCATAAACTTCTTGTTTTTTATGCTCGGTTTTCATTTTTTATGGAAAAACAGCAAAAACCACAGATTTCACAGATTAAAAGCGTAGAAGTCCTGTATTAAAATCAGAACTCCTGACCCGCTGGAATATGAGTGAGACCATTTATTAAACTGTTTGAGGCGGCATGGGCTTAAAATAAGGACTTAGTTCTTGAAATATGAAAATAAGGGATCATGTTATTTCTCACAGCAAATAACATGTTTTCTTGCTGTTCGTACGTATCTCTTTATGTATACAATTCTTAGGTTATTCGGGTTGAAAATGGCACTTCCAGTGTTCTGAAAATATGGTTCTCGTTGCCCTTTTGCTATTAACCCCAGCCTTTAGGCTGGGGTT
>CAYHFB010000036.1:6552-15036 GCA_964355695.1 uncultured candidatus Brocadiaceae bacterium | reverse complement strand
AATCCATCAACTTCTTGTTTTTTATGCTCGTTTTTCAAAATGCAAAACGGTAAGACATTTATTAGCTGAGGCTTACGTAAAGTTATGAGCATTGAGTTCTTTGTCATTTGAAATTGTTTCGTATTTCGATATTCGTATTTCGAATTTGGTTGCGGCCAGAGGCCGCGCCAGGTACTCCGTGTCTCCGTGGTATGTATTTTTGGTCTTGAATGGGTTTCTTTGATTAGCGTTCATTAGCGGTTTGATCTTTAAGTTCTTCCTGACGAGCCTTTTTTCTCTGCGCACTCTGCGTCCTCTGCGGTGAATTTGTTTTTCCCTGTGATTGGAACGTTAAAATGCTAAAATCGATAGACTGAAGGTGCAAAAGTTATTTATTTACCGTCCATAAGGTCTCACTTATTACCCACAGATTCTGCGGACGAGCCTGAATGTTTTGTATATTCTTCTCAAGGTCACCTTCAAACTGCTGGATACTTGCCTTCTCGTCATTCCCATACGATTACTCCTCTGTTTGCCGTGACATTCACGGCTGGAGTTAAGCAAGACTACCACTTAACAGACTATCCGAATTTCGGAAGCCACCGTGGCGCTACCACGGCCCCCGCATAATCCTATAAAAACCTAACATAAATCGCCTTAAAGATGTTGATAATATTAAAGAATATGATAGAATGACAGCTTATAAGTTTTTTAAAGGCAGATTTTCGCCTTTTGAACGGCAGATATTTCTTTCAAAAAATACCTTGTTATTAAACCGTTACTATCTAAACGACGACGCTCGTTAATCGTTCGTTAATTTTCTAATCCTCTTGGGGGGTGGTTATTGCTATGAAATTGCAAAGGAGTATATTTGAAGGTCTGTTGTTTGGTGTATTACTTGCCACAATTCTGAGTTCCGGCTGCTCTTCGTTTAAGAAAAAGCACACCTTGGTGCCAAGGGAGCCAGGCGACACGCTGGTTGAGATTACCGACCCCTCACAACTGCCCCGTTTTAGAGACGACTACTCGAAAGAGACCCTATTACGCGCCATAGACAACAGCCTGGATTATTTTAAGAAACCATCCATAAAGGGAAAACCCAATCCCTATGGCTTTGCAATGACGGGTTTTTCCCCTTCGAATCTGGAAGACACTTTGAAGAGTTTTCGTGAAGGCTATGTTCGTTGCACGAGTGAGCAGGACATAAATAATTTCATTCTCAGCAACTTCAGGGTCTTTCAGGCAATTGGAAAAGACTATGAAGGTGACGTGCATTTTACCGGTTACGGAACGCCTATTTACGACGGAAGCATCACCCCGACGGGAGAATTTCGCTACCCACTATACAAAGTACCGGCTGATTTCAAAAAACCCTATCATACGCGGCGTGAAATCGAGGAGCGTAATCTTTTAAAGGGTTACGAAATTGCGTATCTTAGGTCAAAGCTGGATGCATACCTGATCCAGGTGCAAGGTTCCGGGCAAATCAGGCTTCCATCAGGCGAAAAGATTTACGTTGGATATGGGGCGGATTCCGGCCACAAATACAGCAGCGTTGGCCGTATGCTTGTTCTGGACGGGAAAATACCGGAGGAAGAGTTGACGCTTACTACCCTGATAAGCTATTTTAATCAACACCCCAGTGAGCTGGATTCGTATCTCCGAAAGAATGACCGGTTCGTGTTTTTCAAAAAGGTTGATCACGCGATTCCCCACGGTTCTATTGGCGTTCCCGTTACCCCTATGCGAAGCATTGCTACCGACAAGAAGGTGTTTCCAGCAGGCGGGCTGGCCTTCGCCGTTGTAGAAGCCAGGAAGGCAAAGAAAGGGTGGTTTAATTTCGCAAAACAAAGTGAGGTAGAAAAATCATTCTTTGTTGTAGATCAGGATACAGGAGGTGCGATACAAACGCCTGCAAGGGCAGACGTCTATTTCGGGATAGGTGACCAAGCGATGCATGATGCCGGAGAAATCAATACGTACGGCAGGCTTTATTATTTCTTGAAAAAGTAGTTTTGTAACGAACTCCGCGTCCGTCACCATGGCGGAGGCTGGCAGCCGTATCTTTTCCCCTTTCGAGAGAGGGCATGAGTAATTTTCGCAAAAGCGGAACGAGTGGCTGGTATTTCCCGCATTTTTATGCCGGTAGTATGATTAGCAGATTTCTTTTCTTGACACAACTTGCAAATGTTGGATATAATCCTGTATTCTTGCCCACAGATGATTTTAACTTAAGCACTAGAAGTAATTGGTAAAAGGAGGATATTTTTGAAAGACATATTAACCAGAGACATTAGAAAGGTTATTGACGACTGCCCGGAGGTAGGCCGTATTCTTGAAGAATATAAGATCGGTTGCGCTCCCTGTTCCGTTGGAAGCTGCCTGCTTAAAGACGTCGTCGGTATCCACAACCTTGATCCGCAACAAGAGGCAACCTTGATGTATAGAATCGAAAAGGCCATTTATCCATCAAGAAATATTAAGCCTCCGGTTATCGATCCGACAAAAATCGTAGCGCCAAAGAAACTCACCTATTCGCCGCCCGTCAAAAAGTTGGTGGATGAACATGTGCTGATCAAGCGGCTCCTGGCCTTAGTCCCTGCAATCATTGAGCTTACTGAAAAGAGTCCCAAAGTTGACAAAGCCCTTGTCTTAAACTGCGTTGATTTTATCCGCACCTATGCCGATAAATACCATCACATGAAGGAAGAGGATATCCTGTTTAAATACGTTGATGAAAAATCTGAAATTATTCAGATTATGTATACAGACCACATTACGGGACGGAATCATATAAAACAGGTCGTTGAGGGCGCTGAAACCGGCAACAAGGCACAGATAAAGGAACATTTGCTTGGCTACCGCGACCTGTTAACACAACACATTAAAAAAGAAGACGAGATATTGTATCCATGGATAGACCGTCAATTATCCATGGCGCAGGTTGGAGAGATGTTCCGCAGATGCAATGAGGCGGACGCCTCTGTAGGGGATGCTCTACCAAAGAAGTACGAAGCATTTATTCAAGAATTGGAAAAAAAACTTTTAAAGGAGGTTAAATAATGAGTGGATGTCCAGGATCAAAGACAATTGATTTTAGCGCTAATGCAAATCAGGAAGGTAACGATGCAGGAAAACGCCCTTCGCAATTGAGGCAGTGGCCGATACAATTCCATTTAGTCTCTCCTCAAGCGCCCTATTTTCAGGGCAGAGACATTTTGCTGGCAGCAGACTGCACCGCTTTTTCGTTAGGCGATTTTCACAAGGATTTTCTTAAAGGAAAGAGCCTGGCTATCGCCTGTCCAAAGTTAGATTCGGATCAGGACGTATATATCGAAAAGATCAAGTCGTTAATCGACGATGCAAAGATTAACACGCTGTCCGTCATGATCATGCAGGTGCCGTGTTGTTTCGGTTTGGCACAAATTGCAAAAGAAGGCGCTGAAAAGGCGTCACGCAAGATACCCGTGAAGCAGATCGTTGTAGGGTTGGAAGGAAACATCTTATCCGAAGAGTGGATATAAATTTTAGGTAAGATGTCGCTGTATATACAAAATCCCCGGGGATCTATAAGATTACCGGGGATTTTTTATTGGTTCCGAAACCATCCCTTTGAAGGTGGCAAAGCCACCAACTAAAGTGATCTATTCCTCTAAGCAAGAATATTTGCAGTTGAAACTTTGAGGATATTTTTGTCTTTTTTCTTTTTCATTATTTTTTTATGAGGGACTCAAGGATTTAACTCGAAATCTGTGCGTTCCGGATTCCGTGTGTTCTGGGTATTCCGTGGTTTTAAAGGTTTTTGAAAACCGGAAGCCATACCTCAGACAACCCATCAAGTCTTTTGAGGGTGACTTGCATTGCAATGATTCCAGAGATTGTTGAAGAAAGAACTTATACTCTCAATGAATGGAAGGCAGGGATAGTTGATTTGTCAATTGATATTATTAAATCGTTTTGTCAGAAATTTAACTGGGATAACCCAAGTATTTCTGTTTTTAAGGAGGATATTAAAAAACTGTTTATGAGAAAAACGTAACAGGGAAATGGGTTCAAGCACAAGAGCCATTCCCCCGCACTCGGACTGTAGCGTGGCGGGTGCCACAATAACGGCGCGGTTAACACAAAAATGCACGGGTGAATATCCAGAATGACAAAGGGAAGGCTAAAGCATATCAGGTAAAACAGGTGCTTAAGGCCATTAAAAGATTGGAGTTGAATTATGGCGCTGAAGAATGAGCATTATACGTACCGTGTTAGCTGGTCGGATGAGGATAACGAATACGTGGGAATATGCGCAGAATTTCAAAGATTAAGCTGGCTGTTAAAAACTACTGAAGAGGCATTATAAGGCATTCGTAACGTGGTGGCGCTTGCGATAGAAGATGTGAAAAACAATGGCGAAATGATACCAGAACCGATTGCTAACCTGCGCAACAGCGGAAAATTTATGATACGTGTTTCCCCTGAACTCCACAGGTACCTTGCTATCAAAGCAGCATAAGCCGGAGTTAGTTTGAACTGTATCGCAAGTACGAAACTCAGCAGATAAGTTTGTAGGGCGATGCGTCACTTCGTCCGAGGCGAAGCAGTTGCTTCGTTGTATTACCCAGCATAAGATAATTCTCCCACAATTCACACCACTCGCTCTCTCCTTTATTCTTTGATGTTCAATCGGACGGATAAAAGAAAAGCACTTGCAATCTTCTTCGGTTTTGCTACACTGGATGTTTTGTGGCGAATATAATCAGATTGCGGTAAAGGTGATTGACGACCGTAGGAATGAATTGGTGGTGGTGAAGGGCTTAAAGGAGGTGGCAGACTAACATGGCGCGTATAGAAGGGATTCAAATTCAAAATTACCGGTCACTTAAAAATGTAACTCTCGGCAAAACCTTTGAGAATCAAAGACCTGAACCACTGAAGCATCTCATTGCCATAATTGGCCCCAACGGAAGCGGCAAGTCTGCGTTAATGGATGCTTTCGGTTTTATCGGTGATTGTCTTGCGTCAGGCGTAGAGGACGCCTGTGAAAAGCCGCACAGAGGAGGGTTTGAACGGCTTCGCACAAAGGGACAAACAGAACCTATCAAGTTTGAGATTTACTATAGAGAAAAACCAGAGACCAGGCCGATATGCTATTCCCTCCATATAGACCGTGATGTAAAAACAGGACGTCCGTATGTTTCTTATGAGAGGCTTAGGCAGCAGCGTAAGGGGCAAAAGAAAAACCTACTGTTATCCTTTTTGGAAGTTACTAACGCAAAGGGGTACGCCTGGGCTGGTGAAGCAACGGATCGGAAAGAAGGCAGCAAAAAAATAGACGTTACACTGAAAGACCCCCGGCGACTCGGAATTACTACTCTTGGAAATTTAGCCGAACATCCACGAATCGTTTTGTTTCGTCAGTTTCTTGAAGGCTGGTATTTATCCTATTTTGTGCCTGAATTGGCGCGTGGCCTGCCTGTGGCAGGGGCGCAAAAGCATTTAAACCGAACGGGGGAAAATCTTGCCAACTATGTCCAGTTTATGGAGCGTCAGCACAGCAAGAAATTTTCAGAGGTGCTTCAAAGGATATCAAAAAAAATCCCCGGTATTGAAAAGATCACTGCGAAGAAAGCAGATGACGGCAGACTACTGCTCCAATTTAATGAAAGAGGATACGTTGACCCTCTTTATGCCTTGGATATGTCTGACGGCACCTTGAAGATGTTTGCATATCTGCTGTTGTTGGAAGACCCGGAGCCGGCGCCCTTGATCGGGATAGAAGAACCGGAAAACGGACTTCACCACCAATTACTGGAACCCCTTGCGGAAGAAATGAAACATTACGCCTCAATTGGAGGTGGGCCGCAAATTATTCTCACGACACATTCTCCGTATCTTGTCGATGCATTGAAGCCTGAAGACGTCTGGATTTTAGAAAAGGACGCCACTGGCTTTAGCTCTCTCGTGCGCGCCGCTGACATTCCGAGCGTTAAGGAGTTGTATGCAGAAGGCATTCCTTTAGGTAGCCTCTGGTATAGCAATCATTTCGGCAGAGGGAATCCATGATTTTCCTTGAGATATTGCTGGAGGGGACGTCAGACGTACCGGTGATAAAAGAGATACTTACCCGGCGGTTTCTTTTGAAAGAGGGTGAGCATTTCAGAATTCATCCGCACAGAGGTAAAGGTGCGTTGTCGCAAAATCCACACGCAAAGCCTGATCCCAAACACCAGGGACTATTGGATCAACTCCCCACAAAACTGAGAGGCTATTCAGGTTTACCCGATGGTTATTGTGTCATTGTCCTTGTTGATGCGGACTCAACTGATTGCAAAGAGCTTAAGAAGTCATTGGTTGATCTTTACGGAAAACTCGACAAGCGTCCAGGGTGCGTCTTGTTTCGCATTGCGGTAGAAGAAATAGAGTCGTGGTTTTTAGCGGACAGCAACGCTGTTCGGTCTGCATATCCGCGAGCAGGAACAACCAAGCTTTCAAAGATTTCCCCTGATAGCGTTATTGGCGCATGGGAGCGGCTTGCTGAAGCATTAGGCTTTAACCCTCAAAACTGCGGTGGCGGAGATAAGCGTGAATGGTCAACGAGAATATCACCTCATCTCAATTTAGATCAACCCAAATCACCAAGTCTGAATGCCTTTATCAGCGGGGTCAAACGACTTGTTGAACGGAGCGGCACATGAGCAACTTCGAAGTTGAAGAACCCATTTTAAATACACCTTACGAAGAGCCTGCCCTGCATTGGTTGATTGAGGAAGGACTGCCGCCGGAGAAGAAACAGGGTCGCCGTCAGGCCTGTTGTTTTTACCGCGATCCTAAAACGCCCGTATCTTTCAGAGAACACGAGGCACGGGGACAGTGGGTGGGGTTGTCCCTCGTAAACCAAATCCGTGAACAGGTGGCAGGTACGTGGACTACGGCGCTCGAATTTCAAAGTTGAACAATTTCTGTTCGTTCGTGAAAATTCGGTATCCTCTCAAAATTTCATGGTAAAAGACAGATTGAGAATTCCTGATTCTCATAAAAGTAACAAAATAAGTTGAAAAGCGGAAGGCAACATGCTATTTTTTAACCATAAATTATGATGACGATAAAGCAAAAATCTCTATGGGGAACCATTGGATATTAATCTTGATACCATTCAAGATGAGAAGACATAAAGAGACGATTAAAACAGACCGTACTCAATATCGGTAAAGCGCGGCACATTATCCGGTCTTTGACGAAAAGGGCAAGGCTGAAGCATTGCCCTGCGTTGAAAGCAGGCATGTCATTGAAGAATTCCTGGCATTGCAAGGCAGCAACTAAAAAGCATTTAATCGCAAAAGACACGAATCACACGTCATTCTTTTCCATTTCCTTTGCTTTTTAATTTCAACGATAACTTGCAATCTTCTTCTTTTCAGCTTAGACTGTTAACGCCTTGGTAAAAACCAATTTCCTATCTTCTCCGAAAGGTAGTCAATGAAAAACGTTGTGATTTCGAAAGCGAACACGCCAGTATTTATTTCATCACTGCTGAAGACGAAGAAGGTCGTCGCGCCTGTCGCCAAACAGCCAAATAGCTTCACGTTTGAAGAGATATCCAACCCAGATCAGATTGCACTATCGTATATCCCCACCATTCTACCCCCTAAAAAATATTTCATGCCGCAACACGAAACACTGGCAGAGTTTTCGACTAAAGATGGACAGAACATGCAAGCCGTTGTCGAATACGAAGAAATGGTAATCTTCGGCGTACACACGTGTGACCTGGCCGGAATACAATGCCTCAATACCGTCTTCTCGGATCGTCCGAAAGATATGAATTACCTTATACGAAAAGAACATATCATCTTAATCGGTCTGGAATGCAATGACTATTGTGACGGCTACGCGAGTTGCGGTCTCATGCAGTGCAATACGCCCAATGGCGGTTATGACCTGTTTATGACCGATCTGGGGACGGATTACCTTGTTCATGTGAGTACTGACGTTGGTGACAATTTGATATCCGACCTGCAAATATTCTCGCCCGCCACCTCAGAGCATTTGAAGGCGCTTGATAAACTGCGCAAGAAAAAGAAGCGCACGTTCAAAAACGAAACGAACGTTGCCCTTAAGGATATCCCCAAATTGCTTGAAAAAAGCTCGAAAAGCGCCGTTTGGGACGACATTGGCGCACGCTGCCTTTCTTGCGGAAATTGCACCAACGTCTGCCCGACCTGCTACTGTTTTGACGTTAAAGACGAACTTAATCTTGATCTAATAACCGGCAAGCGCGTCCGGGTTTGGGATTCTTGCCAAAACGAAAGCTTTGCCAAAGTAGCCGGTGGCGAAAGCTTCCGCAAGACCCGTGCTATGCGCAAAAAACATCGGTTCCACCGCAAGTTCAGCTATCCGGTCCAGCGCTACGGCAAATCCTTCTGCACTGGCTGTGGCCGCTGCAGCAGAACGTGCATGGCGGGGATTGATCTTAAAGAAACATTAAACAAACTTGCCGCGGAACACCCATGAAAA